>JAISTZ010000011.1 GCA_031272345.1 Spirochaetaceae bacterium
CCTATTCCGCCCTTGACCCTGAAATCACCCGGAAGGTCCTCAAGCTCATCGACAGGCTGGAAGAGGACGATGACGTGCAGAACGTCTACTCGAACATCGACATCCCCGAAGGGTTCGAGGCGGAGTAGGCCCTGAGTGATTTCGTCCCCCTGCCGGGCACATCGGTCCCTTCACCCGCAGCCGGGGGCCCCGGTTCTTTCGTCCCCGGGGGCGTGCGGAGGGTCCTCGGGATAGACCCCGGGCTGGGTTCCACGGGTTACGCCGTGCTGGACTATGCCCGGAGCCGCTACCGGCTTGCATCGAGCGGCACGATCGAGACCCCCCCTGGGGCAGCCAGGGGCGAGCGGCTCAACATGATCTACGAGGCCCTCTCGCTCATCATCGGGGAATTCAAACCCTCGGAAGCGGGCATGGAGACCCTCTTTTTTGCGCGGAACGTAACGAGCGCCCTGGCGGTATCGGAAGCCAAGGGCGTCCTTGCCCTGTGCCTTCACCGCCGGGGGGTGCCCCTGTTCGAGTACAGACCCAACGCCATAAAACTCGCCGTCACCGGGAGCGCCAGGGCGGACAAGCGGGCCGTGCAGGAATACGTCCGCCTCCTCCTTGGGCTGGAATCTCCCCCCAAAAGCGACCACGAATCAGACGCCATCGCCTGCGCCATAACCCACCTGCATATAACGCCCTAGTTTTCTGCCCCCCCGTACAAAAGCGCGTCCAGATTCACCTGGACGAACCCGCTCCTGCCGGTCTGGTAGAATTTTTTTTCCTCCCAGGCGGCGTAGAGCTTGCCCCCGGCGAGGACACAGTGACCGTAGACGAACCCCTGGGGAAGGGACGGCAGCTTGAACACCGCGGCCTCACCCCCCAGGTACGGGGGGAACCCCGGAAGGGCGCCCCGAAAGTACACCGTCCCGTCCTCAAGGAGGACCGCCAGGGCATCCTCCGTGCCCGCGGCGTGGCCGTTCACCCCTGGGGGGGCCTCCGGGTTCCGGCTGAACCTGCGGGGGACCGGAAGACCGGCAAAGCGGCACTCCAGGTATAGGGACGAGCCCTCCGGGACAGGGGGAAGGAGACCCGCGAGCTCCTCCGGCGCGGCCCTGGGGAAGGATTCTTCCCGGAGAGTCCCCCAGAACCTGTCCTGGCTGACAGACCGCATCGAGGCGACCCCGGCAGGCTGACCCTCCCCCAGGGCATAGAGCCGGTAGTCAACCTGGACCCGCTCCCCGTCCCGCCGCTTGATCTGGCAGTACCATCCCTCCCCGGTGAAGGACACGGCGGTCACCTCGTCGTCCTCCCGGAGACCGGCGTCATCCTTGAGGAAGAGGGGGAGGAAGCGGCCTGATTCGGAATCGAAGCGGAGGAGAATCGCCCCGTCGAAGGGACCTTGTTCCGGGGAGCCGCCTGAAAAAAAATCATCCCGGAACCGGTGGAAGAGGATCGACCCGCCGGGGGCCGTAAGGGAATCGACCGTGGAGGTGGAAAACAGGGCGTCCTCCCGGAAGAGGACGGGGCCCCCGGCGCCGAAGGCGATGAGCCCGAGCTTATTGACCAGAAAGTACGCCTCCCCCCCGGCGAGGGCGGAGTCGCAGACCCGGCGGGCCACAGTCCAGGGGACGAATTCGCCGCTTGCCGAGGGGAAGGGAATTTCCGTGAACCCCTCCGGGGAAAGGCCGTACCACAGGTGAGTCTGCTCCGGAGTTTCCTCTGCCGGCCGGGGCGGTTCCCGGGTGTTTTTTGCCGAACAGGCGGCGCAGAGGACGACAAGGCACAAAACATATTTCATTCAATAAATGTACATCCCCAGGGGCATGAGCGCAAGGGAATAGGCCCTCTGCCCCGTGCTCCCCGCCGCCTGGGGGGGACAGACCAGGAAGACCCGCTCCCCGTCAAAAACACGGTTTTCCCCGGCAGCGCAATAGGGGTACGCATCCCCTTCCGCAAGGGCCCCGGCGGGCACAAAGGCGCGGTAGAGGACCCCCGGCGCATCCTGGAGCTCCACCTGGGCGGAACTTTGTTCCCGCACGGAATAGATCGAGAAGGACCGGGCGGTGATCTGGGAGAGAATTTTTTCGTCGTCCATGTTCCAGGGGTTGTTCACCAGAGCGGCGAGGCCGTGAAAACGTTTCCAGTTGAACAGGGACACCCTGCCCCTCATCCCGGCGCTCCCGTCATCCTGGGCCGACGTGAGGAGCCTGAGGGCGATGGACGCCTCAAAGCCCCCGGCCCAGTCCGCGCCGGTGGCGACGGGATACACGCAGCCCGCGGGGAGGAAGAAGCTCACCCGGCCCGAGGAGGTTTCCGTGAGGGGATAAGCCAGCACGGGACACACCCCGTTCCGGGGCAGCTCCAGAGTCACCGAGCGGGCATCCCCCGGAAGGAACCGCTCCAGGGTTTTTCCCCCGGACTCGGACACCAGGAGCCAGCCCGCGAGGGGGGGCAGGTCCTGGGGAAAGGCCGGGAGGGCGATCTCCACCGTCTCCGTTCCGGCCGCGCCGCCCTCCCCGGCAAGGGGCGCGCAGGCCGCCAAAAGGACCACCGCCCCCAGCACGGAGACCGCCGGGGCAATGGGTGAAAAAAATGTATGTGTTTTCATACCCCTGTTATCGTAGGGGACAGGGCGTTTTTGGTCATTTTTTGGGAATTTTTTTTGAAAAAATTACGCCCCGCCGCCGTCCCCATCGCTCCCGGCATCGTCCACAGCATCCACGTCATCGCTCCCGGCATCGTCCCCGGCCTTCCGCACACAGGCAAAGAACATGGGCCCCGCCCCGGCGCACAGGTCCGGGAGAATCCGGAAGCCCAGGTCTGTTTTTTCCGCCCCCGGAAGGCTTCCGGGAAAAAACGCGGAGGCCCCCTCCGGCGGGGGCGGGGGCTGGAAGAGGCGCGCGGCGGGGAATTTGCCCAGGAGCCGGGACACGACCCCGTCGTTCTCCGCCGGGTTGAGGGCGCAGGTGGCATAGACCAGGACCCCCCCGGCTTTGAGGAGCCTGAAGGCCGCCGAAAGGAGGGCCCACTGGCGCACCGCCAGATTCCGGCCCCTCCCCGGGGACCACCGGGCAAGGTGCGCCGGGGCGGAAAGCACGTGCCGTTCCGACGAGCAGGGCGCGTCCAGGAGGATCGCGTCGTAGGGGCCCGGCGTTCCGGAGCTCCTGTTCCGGGCGAGCTTCCCCGCGTCCATCCCGGTGACCGACACCCGGGAGAGAATGTCCGGGGGGAGGCATTGCCCCAGGGCATCCCGGAGCCGCCGGGCGCGGCCGGGGGAGCGGTCGTTTGCGTGGAGGGCCGCCCCGGAATCCATCACCGAGGCAAGCACCAGGGATTTGCCCCCCGGGGCGGCGCAGCAGTCGAAGATTGCACGGGCCCCTGAAAGGGGCAGAGCTAATGCACAGGCAATGCTCCCGCTGTCAAGGAAATAGGGCGCAAAGCCGGGATGAGCCCAGGGGCGGAGGTCCCGCTTTCCCAGGAGGGCCGCCTTCAATCCCTCCCACCGGCTGCCGAACAGGGCGGCGTAGGCGTCCTCGAAGGCCTCCGGGCCGGAGCGCTTTGTCCTCAAGGCCGCCTCCTAGTCGATGGGAGTCACATCGTAGGCCTTGTACAGGGGATAGCCGAATATCTTGGAACGCCTGGGGTCCTCCTTGAGCCGGAAGGTCACCCTGGTGTCGTAGGTGAGGGCGGAAAAATTGTAGTCCGTCACATCGTAGGGCTCGAACTGGAAGTTGTTCAGCTTCTTGTTGTCGAAGTGGGCGGGCCCCCGGACATAGCCGAAGCGCCCCTCCTGGTCCAGGGTGATGACGGCCGATTCGTAGACCCGGCTCAATTCCTCATCCGACAGGGCCCTGGGCTCGAAGTCCATCCTGAGGTTTTCTATCGGGATTGCGGGAGGGGGGACGCCCTTCTGGTTCCCCAGAGTCCAGGTTTCGTTGGGATTGAAGGGCGAAGGCTGGGGAGCGTATGTTGACTGGGACGGCTGGGCTGGGTAGGTTGACCCCTGGACGGGGGAAGGATTGACCGGCAGGGCCTGGGAAAGGGGCCTGGGGTAGTCGGAATTTTCAAAGAGACCCTTTTCCAGCTCCGTTTTCATGCGTTTTTCGATGATGGGCTTCATCTCCACGAAGTAATCCACCGTATTGATGAGGACCGAGGACGTGCGGGTGCGGGACTCCTCGATGTCCCAAAACACGAGCATGGTGGTGACGTATTTTTTGAGCTTTTCGATCAGGGGCACGAAGTCGGAATCACCGGCGATAAGGATGAAAAAGTCGTATTCCCCCTTCATGGCCATCTCGAGGGCGTCGGTGATGAGGTCGCAGTCGACCATCTTTTCTATCTTGTTGCCCTCCACATCGGTTTTGAGCTCCCGGTAATGGCCGGTTATGCCTGCCCGTTTGAGCACGTCCTGGAAGATGAGTTCTTTTTTTGCGGATTCGGGGTTGACCTCGGTGCCCGCGAGCTTGCCGATGTAGTAGTGCTGCCCGGCGATAACACAGTTTTTTTCGTTTTCATTGATTGCTTCGGCGGCCTGGTTGACAATAAACGTCTGCAACCCAAAAAAACTGATTCGCTTTTGTATGCTATGCGTGAATTTATAAAAATCACTCACCTTCTTGAAATAGTATCCGTCGTAAAAAATGCAAATTTTTGTTTTTCCATTACTCATAACTGAAACCTCCTGTTGGACACTTCGAAAACCCTTGTACACGGTTTTTCGTGAATTTCTCTGTTTTTCTGGTAAAAAGCCGGCCCCGCCGCTGCCCCTGGGTTCCCCGTGAATCCGTCCCTTCTTGTGTCAAAGAAAAGTGTTTCGAGCGAGTTTTCGGCGGTGCCGAAAACTCGCTGCCATGGACGGCAACGCACCGTGATTCCGTGTGCGTCCCGTGTTCCGTCTGCGGCAACATGGATGTTGCCGCACAGTGATTCCGCGAGTTTTCGGGCATTGCCCGAAAACTCGGAGAGAAAAAACGCCATGGATGGCGTTTTTTCGACTCGGGCAGGCGGGATTTGGCTTCCAGTCGCAAACATCCTGTTTGCTCCTTCCAGCCCGCCTCCGCATCCTTCCGCCGCCATCCGTGGCGGCTTTTCCTCCCGTTGGTCGGCGGATGCTCCGGTTCAAATCCCGCCTTTTAATTCGGGCAGGCGGGATTTGAACCCGCGGCCTCTTGGTCCCGAACCAAGCGCGCTACCCCTGCGCTACTGCCCGTAAAAAAATGCCCGCAAACGCGAGCATGTTGACGCCTGGATTGGCCTCCAGCCCGCCCCGTGTTCCATCCGCGGCAACACGGATGTTGCCGCACAGAAATTTTTAAGAGTTTTTGCTTTGCAAAAACTCTAAGAGCACAAACGCCAGGGATGGCGTTTGTGCGACGGGAGCGACGGGGCTTGCCTTCCGCCGCTCGCCATCCTGCCTCGCGGCTCCAGGCCGGCCCTTTTGCTAAACCGCCATCCATGGCGGTTTACGGTTTTGACCCGGCGCCTTGCTTGGCTCAAAACCGCCGCAAAAGGGCTTCAAGCCCCGTTTTGCCGCTGAACATACTCGGGAGCGACGGGGCTTGAACCCGCGATCTCCGGCTGGACAGGCCGGCGCGATAACCAGCTTCGCTACGCCCCCAGTAAAGAACTACTATATCATCGCCGAAAAAAAGTGTCAATACCGGGGTCAAATTTTGTGAGAAATTCGGCCCCGCCGCTGGCGCCAGGCGCATACGCCTGGCACCGCGGAGACGGCGCTGTGTTGGTGCCAGGCACATGCGCCTGGCACCGTGTTTGCGCCGCGTGTCCCTAGGCGTACACATCCGTAATCAGATTCACCTCGGACACGGAGATCTTCAATTTTTCCGCGATGAACTCCGGGGGAAAGCCCTCCCCGGCAAGCTGAATCACCTGGACCCTGACGTCCCTTTTGGGGGTGATTTGCTCCGCCGCCAGGGTCACCCGGGGGACGCCGCTTGCGGGAACGGGAGCGCCTGCCTGGGGAGGGACGCCGCTTGCGGGAGCGGGGGCGCCTGCCTGGGGAAGGACGCCGCTTGCGGGAGCGGGGGCGCTTGCCTGGGCCGGGCGCTGCGCCGCCAGGGCTTCGATGACCTCCCCCTCCTTCCGGCGGACGGTTTCGGTTTTTTGGGCAAGGAGAATCCGCTCGTCCGCCCGTTCGATGAGCTCCTTTAAAGCCGCGGTGCGGCCTTCGATTATGGTGGCGCTCAGGTCGGTCTCCCGCTGAATCTCCGCCAGGAGGGCGTTCACCTCCTCCCTGACCGATTTGAGGGCCTCCCTGGGGAGGTAGGTGTTTTTGTAGAAAAAGAAAAAAAACACCCACAGGCTACCCCGAAACGTCGATATGGCTTCCCAGGCTGGCGTCCGACACGAGGACATATTTTTTGTCCCCCTCCCCCTGGGGCGTGGGGGCGTCCCTTTTTTGCTTTTTTTTGCCTCCCCCGTCGTTCCGGCCGCCCCCCCCATCGTCCACGGCTCCGACGGAGCGCTCGTTCCCGGGCAGCTCCTTCACGGTTTCGCTCCGCCGCAGAGTCTCCCGCTGGACCGCATCCTGCTGCAATTCCCGGGCCATCTGGGCGCCCTGCTGCTGCTGGACCGCGGTTTTGGAAACCTTGTCGAGTTGTGTGTACAGAGTCTGCAAATCAATCGGCTGTATAGCCATCGGGGGACCTCTTTAGCTCGGATTCGTCCAGGGCCTCCAATTTGCCCCGTTTGACAAAGCCGTTGTCGTAGTAGAAGGTGACGGCCTTTACCTCGGTCCGCACATCGTCCTTGGCGTCCCGGATGTAGACCTTCACCCCCGTGTAGGTTGTGCCCGAAACCGACACCTTACCGGCTATCTTGAGGTTTTGCAGGCGGTCCTGGATTTCCCGAATCTCCGCGGAAATCGTGGTGGACTCCAGGGTGATTTCAGCCTTCCGGGCAACGAGCTTCTTGTAGTTCTCTTCCTTGTCCGGGGGAAGATTCCGCCGGACCTTCATCTGGTTCTCCATGGTCTGGATGTTCAGCTCCAGTTCCTCCAGCTCCTTGACGAGCTTGGCCTGCTCGTCGATGAGCGAGTCCAGCCGGCGCTTTGCCCTGGGATCGTAGCCCACTTCCAGAATCGTCTCGTTCCCCCCGGCGCTGGACCCGATGTTCTTGGCGTGAATTTCCTCGGTGGCGAACATGTGCCCCCCGATGATGGCGGCCCGTTTCCCCTGGAGGATGATCTTCTTGTTCGCCGTTACGTCGGCGTTGATGATGCCGTCGGACACGAAGACGTTTTCTTCTGCCTCCACCTGGGCGTTCTGGATGAATTTTGCCCACAGGGATTTTCCCGCCTTGATGAACGCCTCGTCCCTGCCCAGGATGCCCAGGGCCACCACGATGTCCCCCTCGGCTTCGAGACGGCACTTGCCCACGGTGCCGCTCACCTCGATATTCCCCGCGGCCTTGATGTTGAATCCGTCCTCGACCCCGCCCTTCACGATGACCGTGCCCAGGAAGGTGATGTTTCCGGTCTTGATAGACACGTCCCCGTCAACCTGCATGATGGGCTCCACGTTGATCTTGTCCGCCACCAGGAGCACCTGGCCGTTGGTTTCCGCCACGATGGTGCACCCGTCCGAATCGACCCTGACGTTCTTGCCCAGGGGCAGCTTGATGTCGCGCCCGTCCTTGGCCTCCAGGTAGGCCCCCAACAGGGTGAGCCCGGCCTTGCCCATCTCGGCGGGGATTTTCTGGGCCAGGGGCTGGCCCTCCACCACGTTCTGGATCAGGTTGAGTTCCTTGTAGTTGACCGAGCCGTCCTCGGCTTCTTTGATTTTGAACTTTGTGGTGTCGGTTTCAAAGTTGTAGGACATGTAGGCGTCCTTGCCGTCCACGGGGGCCGAGCCCCTGGCCACAACCGTGGGGGTCCCGTAGACCGGGGAGTCCACGAAGTCCAGGAGGAGCTGGGTGTCGTAGCCGTCCAGGACGCCGTTGGCCTTGAGGGACTGTTTTATCCTGGTTGGGGAGATGTCCGACCCGCCCGCCCCTGGGGCCGAGGCGCTGATCAGGGCCTCCATGCCGTCGGCGGACACGTCGATCGTAAAAATCGCGTCCTTTGCCTGGTTGTGCTCGTATTCGCCCACCGTTTCGTACTCGGAATTCGTGCCCGCTCCGGCCAGGCGCTTGATCTTGCCCTCGTCGATTGACTTGACTCCGGGCCGGGTGATTGCGGCCGTCACATCCTTGTAATCCACAGGCAGCCCGCCCCCCTGGGGGGGGATCACCTTGAGGGACACATCGGGTCCGAAGTAGTGCACAAAGAAGACCCCGTCCTTTACGGCGGCCTGCTCTTCCGCCGTCACCTCTTCGTCGGTGATGACGATTTCGCTGGTCTTTTTTGCCTTCTTGGGGGCCAGGGCCGCGTTCTCGTAGACCCGGACCATGAAGGGGGCCTTGGCGAGACCCATGAAACCGGGGGAACCCCGCTCTATGATCTCGTATTCCAGGGCGGAGGTCCGCGTGTCCAACTGGACCGCCGCGTCCGCCAGGGCTTCCTCCAGGGTTTCCGCCCGCACCTCCACGTAGCGCAGCCCCTTGTCGGCGGCGAGTTTTTCTTCCAGTTCCTTGCGAATCACTTCCAGGGTGACCACGGAGCGCCTCCTACATGATACCCTTCCGCATGTTGGTGAGCTTGGCCCTGAGCCGCAAATTTGCCTTCGTGTGCAGTTGGGATATGCGGGACTCGCTCACGTTGAGCACCTGGCCTATTTCTTTAAAGGTTAAATCCTCGTGGTAGTACAAAATAAGCACCATTTTTTCTTTTTCCGGCAATTCGTTGATAGCCTCGGCGATAACCTGTTTGATCGCTTCCCGTTCCACGATGAACTCCGGGCCCAGGCTGACGGGGGACTCCAGGGAGTCCCCTATGGAAATGTGGTCCGCCTCGTCCCCGGCGTAGCGCACGTCGCTGATGGAAATCACGCTGGTGCCGGAAACCTTGAGCACCTCCTGGTGGAACTCGGCCTCGGTGATTCCCATGGCCTCGGCGATTTCCGCGTCCGTGGCGGTCCGCCCGAGTTTTGCCTCCAGTCTGCCGATGACCTCTTCCATCTCCCGGGCCTTCTGGCGCACCGACCGGGGGATCCAGTCCAGTTGCCGCAGCTCGTCGTAGATGGCGCCCCGTATCCTGGTGACCGCGTAGGTCTTGAATTTGTTGCCCCGCTCAGGGTCGAACTTTTTTACCGCGTCAAGGAGGCCGAACTGGCCGAAACTGACCAGGTCCTCGAATTCCACGTTTCCGGGCATACGGATCGCCAGCTTTCCGGCCACGTACTTTACCAGGGGCATGTACTGCCGGATAAACCGGTCCCGCAGTTCGATCGATTGGGTCCTCTTGTATTCGAGCCACAGTTCGTCTTCTGTCTTTTCTTCTATCTCTACAGCAGTCATTTTCAACCCTTATCCTTTTGCTACCAAAGTACGTATAGCGCTTGCAAGCGCCTGGGTGTCCGAAACGTCGATGGACACGGCCTTTTTTTCCGGCCGGAACTCCACGGCCTCTCCCGTTGTAAGCGGCGGGGCCGCATCCCGTATCCTGTCCTCCCCGGAAAGCCCGGGGACGGCAAACTGACCGAACTCGGGCAGGTCGGCCGCTGTTTCTATGCCGGGACCGTCCCCGGACGGGGGGGCTTCAACCCGGAACGCCGGGTCCGGCGGACTCCCTGTCCCCGGCGGTTCCTTCGGGGGCTTCCCGGAGGAACCGGGGCTCCCCGCCGTGTCCAGGTCAGGGAAAAGGGTCTGGGGGGCCCTTTCCCCCTGCGGGGTGAAGGAGAACTCCCCCTGAATCCCGGTTACGTCGAACTCGGGCCCGTTCCGGTCTCCTGGCAGGGGGTCGTCGCCGAGCAGGATGTTCACCCCCCGGCCCGCCTGGGAGGCTTCCCCTTCCTGCGGGAAGAACGCGCCCTCCCCAGGGACGGACAAATACCGCCCCGCCGCCGCCTGAATCCCCAGGGTGAGCGCCCCGGCGGCAAGGGCGCACACAAGGGCCCGCAGAAGGACAATCCCCAGGCCGGCCCCCGAAGCCAGGGCGATGATGAAGGAGAGAAAAAACCCTGCCGCACCGGCGATGATGATGATCTTTGGGTTTTTCATAGGACCTCCCGGAGTTTAGATTACAGGAAAATATAAAAATGGTCAAGCTTTCGCGATTTTGCTCAGATTTAACCCTGGGAAGGGGGGATTTCTTGCCCCGGACGCGCTTTTCCGCTATACTTCCCCCGTGAAACACAGGGTTTGCCATGTGGTCCGCACCTACGAGTGCGATTCCTACGGCCACGTCAACAACGCGGTCTATCTGAACTACCTCGAATACGCCCGGCGGGAATTCCTCACCGCCGCTGGATTCGACTACCGGGGCCTCCTTGCGGCGGGGTATCTGATCTACATCACCCACATCGACATCCACTACCGGGCCCAGGCCGTGCTGGACGACAGGCTCATCATCGAGGCGGAGCCCCTCAAACTCAGGAAGGTGTCCGGCGTATTCAGGCAGCGGGTGCTCAAGGAGGACGGCACGGTGTGCGCGGACGCGGAGGTAACCTGGGCCTGCGTAAACCGGGACTCGGTCCCCCATCCCATCCCGCCGGAGCTCCTCGTGCCCGGCCTGGAACCCGATTCCGGCGCTGATTAACGGGGCGCGCCCCTAGTTTTTGATTTTCAGCTTTTCGCAGGCGATCTTTGCGGCGGCCTGTTCGGCTTCCTTTTTGTTCTTGCCCTTTTCCGGGCCGTAGGTCTGGCCGTTCAACTGGACCGCCACCATGAAGGTGCGGTCGTGGTCCGGGCCGATTTTTTTTACCAGCAGATATTCCGGGTAGTGCTTGAATTTTTTCTGGCAGTATTCCTGGAGCATGGTCTTGTAGTCCCGGAGGTGTTTGTTCTCGATGACCTTGTTTATTTCCGGCACCATAAGGGAAAGGACGAATTTGTCCGCCGCCGCGTGGCCCGAGTCCAGGTACACCGCCCCGATGACCGCCTCCACCGCGTCCGCGAGAATCGCCTTCTTCTGTCTGCCCCCGGAGAGCTCCTCCCCCTTTCCCAGCACCAAAAGGGAATCCACCCCGATCTCCAGGGCGATCTGGGAGAGAATCACCTCGGAAACGACGACGGATTTTATCTTGGAAAGCTCCCCCTCGGTTTTTTCCGGCATGGCCTTGTAGAGGTAGGCCGCCACGCTCAGCCCCAGGACCGTGTCCCCCAGGAACTCCAGGCGCTCGTTGTTGTACCGGGTTCCCGGATGGGGGGGATTCTGCTTGGGGCGATTCCAGGATGCGGGAACCTGGGCGGATTCACCCCCGTGATTCTCGTTGGAAAAGGAGCGGTGGTGGAAGGCCATGTCCAGGAGGGCGAGCTGATTGAATTTGAGGGAAGCGCTTTTGGTGAAAGCCACGAGGGCCTTCCGCCGTTCTGCGGGGATGACTTCTTTTTTTGGTAAAAATCCGCGTACCGCGTTCAGCATGGGGGCATTATAACACACATCACCAAAAGAATCTGCGTTATACTGCCCCCTTTGGGCGGATTATTGTTTCTGCTGGGTTTTTATGAATTCGTAGGCGTCCCGGACCGTCTCAAATTCATTCGCCTTTTCGTCGGGAATTTTGACTTTGAGCTCCTCCTCGATGGCGTAGACCAATTCGTAGGTGTCCAGACTGTCCGCCCCCAGGTCCCTTCTGAATGAAGAATCAAGGGTGATCTTTGATTCGTCAATCTCCAGCTTCTCCGCGATCATTTTCTTCATTTGGGCAAAAAGTTTGTCGTGTTCTTCCATTGGTTTTCTCCTATGCTTCCGGCAGGATGACCTGTTTGCCGTGATAGAATCCGCACTTGGGACACACCTGATGCTGCACCGTAAGGTTGCCGCAGTTGCCGCATTCCACAAGGAGCGGAGCTTTTAAAGCCATGTTGATGCCCTGACGACGCCTCGTGCGGGCCTTTGATGTTTTTGCTCTGGGTACTGCCATTTGTTGACCTCTCTATATCGTAGTCCCCCTAACATACAAAGGACTGAAAAAAAAGTCAACCCATTTTTACACTTTTTTAAAAAATGTCATACTCGACCGGAAAAACCCGCTGAAATTCGCTTTTCCGCGCCTTGACCATCCCCGGCCTTGCCGGTAGTATACCCTGGAACGATAAGGAGGACGTGCAATGGACACCAGGGAAATCCAAACCAAGACCCAGGGCCCGGTAACGATTACGGAGGAGCAGACCCTCTCCTTTGTCACCGGGCTTTTGGGCTTTGAGGACGAAAAAGAATTCGCCCTTATCCCGTCAAACTACGAGCCCTTTTTCTGGCTCCAGTCCCTCAAAACAGCGGCCCTGGCCTTTCTGGTGGTCGATCCCTTCCTGGTGCGGAAGGACTACGAGGTCGACATCGACGACAAGAGCCTGGAGGCCATCGGCGTTTCCTCCCCCGCGGACGTGGGGGTCCTGGGGATCGTCACGGCCCCGTCCAGGCCGGGGCAGGGGGTAACGGTGAACCTGCAAGGGCCCATCATCATCAACAAGCGGAACCGGAAGTGCTTCCAGGCGGTGCTCACGGACACCACGTGGACCACCAAGCACGAGATCGCGGCGGAACTGCAAAAACGGAGCGCCCCATGCTGATACTCACCCGGAGACTCAACGAAAAAATCAAAATCGGCGAGGACATCACCGTGACGGTCATCGAATTGCGGGGGGATCAGGTCAAAATCGGCATCGAAGCGCCCAAGCACGTCAAGGTGTTCAGGCAGGAAGTGTACAACGCGATTCAGTCGGAAAACAGGGCCGCCGCGGATTCCTCCGGGAACATGGGGCTACTTTAAGAGCGCGGTTTCCACCATGTAGCGCACGGAAATGGCGTCCTTGTCCTGGAGGGTCTTTTCCACCACAATCACCAGGCTCTTTCCCGCGGCATCGAGGAATATCTTCTCTATGGAATAGGCCGTAACCCCGGCCCGTTTTATATCCGGGTTCCCTATCACGGTGCGGTCCACCAGGACGCCCTCGGGTTTTCTCCGCTCAACGGTGATGTAGAAGGACGACTTCAGGCTGTCCCCCCAGCCCTCCACATGGGGCGTCAGCTTGACCGTGTAGATCAGGGGATTCACCATGGTAGACCGCTCGAAGTCCTGGAATTCCACCTCCGTCGGGGAGGAGAGGCTTTCCCTCAGGTAGATAACCTGCTTGGGGGGCACGGCCCCGCTCCCGAAGAGGTAGGGGTTGTGCTTGGCCTTGAGTTCCTCGAAGGCCGAAAGCCCGTCCTGCATCCGGGAAAATCCGCTGGATTTGAAAACCTTCGTAAAGTCGTTTTTCTGTACGTCAACCGCATAAATCTCGGCATAGGGAATAAATGTCTGGTCAAATTTTCCGTATTGACCAAAGAAGTAGGTCCTGCCGTCCGGGGAAAACCCCAGGTCCACGAACCGGGCCACGTCACCGGCAAACACCAGGAATCCTGTCAATAGAGAAAAAAGATAACAGAGTATTCGTTTTTTCATACTACCTCATTCCGCAACGCGGCGTTCTTACTTATATTTCGGCAGGTTACAGAGGCGGCTTTACATATTTTTTCCTGTGCGGTATACTAAGCCATGACTATCCGCATGAGGAACACCTTTGCCCTGGGGTCGTTTTTCTTTTCCGCCGCCGCGGTCATCACGGTGGGCCTGTCCCTTGCCTGGGCAATCGTCACGGGGAACCTTGCCCCGCCGCCCCCCTCCCTCCTGCCCCTCGCCTCCGCTTCCAGGGAGGGCATCTTCGGGTTCAATTTTACCGCGGTCCTCGGGGCGGCGGCGTTTTCCGCCCTTTCCGCCCCGGTCCTTACCCTGTCGATCTTCCTGAACTTTGAAAAAACCAAGTCCCAGGAATGTGTGTACTGCATCGCCTTCTTCCTGTCCTGCCTGTCCGAGGGGGTGCGGCTGCTGATTCCCGTGTTCAACCTGTGGGACGCGAACACCGCCCTGCTGAACGGGGCCGCCAGGGTGATGTTCTTCGGCAGACTCATGGCGGCTTTGAGCTTCTTCACCTGCGCGGTCACCCTGGTAAACACCCAATACAGGGAATCGGGCAAGTATTTCATCATCCTGGTGTGCTCGGCGGCGTTTTTTTCCGCGATCATCCCGGTGAACACCCTGCGCCTGCTCCCCAACTGCACCGTCCAGGCGGGATTCACCAGGGTAACCGCCGTGTGCCAGACCATCCTGTTCCTGCTCACGGTGTTCGCCTTTCTTTTTGTCACAAAAAGCTACGAAAAAAAAGACGCCCTCATCCTTACCCTGGGGTACGTGCTGTTCTTTTCGGGCTACCGGGTGCTCACCGTGGCGGATTCCTTCTTCTTTGCGGCCCTGGGGGCCCTGTGTTTTATCGCGGGGATGCGGATCTACCTGGGGACGGTGCACAAAATTTACATGTGGAAGTAGCGGGATGAACGTCGCCTTCGGCCACACGGGGATGGACCTGGACTGCTTCGGCTCGCTGATTGTCATAAAAAAACTCTTCCCGGATTACCAACTGGTCAAGAGCCGCCTCCTCCACCCGTCCTCCCAGAACCTCTACACCCTCTACCGGGACTACTTCAACTTCGCCGAGCCCAGGGACCTCAAAAACGCGGACATCGGCGCCGTCATCATCGTGGACACCTCCAGCGCCGCCAGGGTGTCGGAATACTTCGAGGCGATGAATCTGGCAAAGGCCGAGATTCAGGTGTTCGACCACCACAGCTTTGAGGACTGCGACATCCCCGGCGCGCGGGTGACCGGGGAGAAGACCGGGGCCAACACGTCCCTCCTGGTGAACCTGGCGGTGGAGCGGGGAGTCACCCTGTCCCCCGAGGAGGCGACCATCGCCCTCACGGGGATCTACGGGGACACGGGGAAGCTCCTCTACGACAACGTGCGCCGCCGGGACCTCGAGGCCGCCATGCACCTCCTGGACATGGGGGCGTCCTTCAAAATCATGAAGTCCTTCCTGGACATCCTGAACGAGGAGGAGCAAATCGCCATAAAGAACCGGCTCCTCCTTGAGCTTGAAAAACGGACCATCCAGGGCCACGCGGTCCTTGCGGCCTACCACGAGCTTGGGGACAATCCCCCGGGGCTTGCGGCGGTGGTGGAAAAAATCATGGAAATAGAAAACCCCGACGCCTTTTTCGCCTGTTTTTACCGGCCCAGGCTCAAAACCATGCTGATCATCGCCCGGAGCCAGCACCAGGGGATCGACCTGCGGGAGATTCTGGCCCCCTACGGCGGCGGGGGGCATAAGCTGGCGGCGTCGGCCAAGTTCCCCTGCCCGGACGGCCCGGTCTTTTATAACGACTTTATCTCTCTTCTGGAAAAGACGATACACCCGGCCCTCCGCGCCAGGGACATCATGACCCGGCGGGTGTACACGATTAGGGACACGGACACCCTCCGGGAGGCGTCCATGTTCCTGGAAAGGGTGAACCTCTCGGGTGCCCCGGTGATGGACGCCGCCGGGAACCTGGCGGGCTTCCTCAGCCTCAGGGACATCATGCAGGGCCGCAGGGTGAACCAGATGAACAGCATGGTCAGGGGCTTCATGTCCAAAAACGTCATCACCTCGGACAGCTCGGTCACCCTCAGGGAAATCGGCGCCATCTTCTTCAAGAATCACATCGGCCACCTGCCCATCGTCGAGCACGGGGCCCTCACGGGCATCGTGACCCGGTGGGACTACGTGCAGGCCCAACAGGCCCGGCATACCCTGGGGACACAACGTCTCGATTGATGTTTTCAGCGCTTTCCTGGGAGCTTGACAAACGGGTGTTTTTTGTGTAGTGTATTATGTGGGTCGTCTGTCGTGCCGACAATAAAACGACAAAAAAGCAGCTTATGTGGGTGATGCAAGGATGATGAACAACAAGAATGGTTCCATATTACGGTATATTGGTTTAACGGCTCTTGCCCTTGGGGCGGTTGTAACGGTTTCACTGGCCGGGTGCAACTGGAACGAGATAAAATACGAAATGGGCGTTTTCGAGCGGCCGCTTGACACGTCCGGCCCCTTCACCGTCACCTACGACTCCAACGGCGGAAGCGGGACGCCGCCTTCCCCTCGTACTGTATCCCCTGGAAC
>JAISTZ010000189.1 GCA_031272345.1 Spirochaetaceae bacterium
CTTGCATTAGCGTATTTTAAAGGATTCCCCTTTCACACAATACTAAAAAAACTCTTACTCCTCCAGGGCTCTGAAGCCAGGGGGTGTCTGTGAAACTCAGGGATTTTGTTGGAAAAGCCAGGCAAAGGATTCTGCACACCCTTTTCGGCAGGAATCTCTATGCAGCCGATGAGCGCGTGAAGGAACTGGAGCTGTCTGTGGCGGCCCTGGAGCAGCACTGGCATTACGAGGTGGTCGCAGCCCGGCTCAAAGAGCGGATGCAGCGCGGCCTGCCCCTTAGGGTGTGCTTTTTTATCAACTATGATTCGTCCTTTACGTCAAAACCGCTGTTTGAAAAAATGCTCGAAGATAAAAGTTTTGCCCCGAGAATTGTCGTGATCCCCGATGTGAGCAGGGGGCGGGAGAATATGCTCAAACAGTTGCAAAAAGCCGTGCAGACCTTTCAGAACATATACGGGGTTGAAAAAATTCGCATAGGTTATGATGGGGAGCAGGACCAATTTATAGACATTTCCGGTGAATTTGACCTTGTCTGTTTTACAACCCCCTATGATGAAATGACCCACCGGTATTTTCAGCTTGATTATCTGAAAAATAGGGAAATACTCCCTTTCTTTATTCTTTATGCGACAGAATCAGCAAGCTGGATTAAGCATATTGCGGAGTCCCCTGAAGTAAATTTTTTTTGGAAAATTTTTGTTAATTACCCTGCTACCCTTGAATGTTATCGTCAATTTCAACAGATAAAAGGAAGAAACGTTGCCGTCGTAGGAAATATCCGAATGGATGAATGGGTAAAAATATCCAGTACACCGCATCAGCGGAAACGGATCATTATCGCCCCGCATCACACGATAGAGAAAAATTGGAAAGGTGTTTTTACATTATCAAATTTCCTGGACTATAGCGGCTTTTTTCTTGAATTGCCCTCCAGGTATCCCGAAATCGACTTCATATTCCGGCCGCACCCGCTGCTTTTCATCGCCCTCAAAAAGGTCTGGGGTGAACAGAAAACAGGAGAATGGCTTACGAAATTTCTTGCCAACCCGAACACCGAATATTCCGAAGGGGGTGAGTTCCTGGAGCTCTTTGCAAATTCCGATGCCATAATCCACGACTGCGGGTCCTTCATTCTCGACTACCTGTATACCGGAAACGCCTGCTGCTTTATGACAAAAAGTGATGAGCAAACCAGGCAAAACACGAATGAACTCGGACAGGAGTGTTTGGAGCACTATTACAGGGCATACAAAAAAGAGGACATTCTGAATTTTATTGACCAGGTTGTTCTGACCGGAAAGGATCCGTTGAAGGAAGGGAGAATCCAATTCGTTGAAACCAAGCTGAAATTGAACTATCCCCATGCGGCCGATGTGGCGCTCAGAGAAATTAAAATGTTGGGTGGATCGTAGTGGTGTTTGCAATCGAATGGAATAAATATAACTATGTATCCGGCTACTGGCAAAGGATTTCCGCATGAAACGGATAATCACTTATGGGACATTTGATTTATTACACTACGGGCATATCTATCTTCTTAAACGGGCAAAATCGCTGGGGGACTATTTGATTGTCGCTTTATCGACTGATGAGTTTAATCTTGAGCAAAAACATAAAAAAAGCTATTTTAATTATGAAAACAGAAAACAGCTGTTGGAATCAATCAGATATGTTGATTTGGTGATACCCGAATACTCTTGGGAGCAAAAGAAATTCGATGTTAGTAAATATGATGTTGATGTGTTTGT
The DNA here is from genome assembly GCA_031272345.1 of Spirochaetaceae bacterium. Classification (GTDB taxonomy): domain Bacteria; phylum Spirochaetota; class Spirochaetia; order Treponematales; family Treponemataceae; genus JAISTZ01. The sequence goes on from JAISTZ010000189.1 coordinate 1,749, forward strand.
TATTGGTGATGACTGGAAAGGCAAGTTTGATTTTTTGAAACCCCACTGCGAGGTGGTCTATTTATCCCGTACTCCTGAAATATCTACTACAAAGATAAAAGAAGACTTGAGTTTGAATAATCATTCTGTTCTACCTTAAAGGCAGATCCCCCGGAGGGCATCCAGCAGCGCCTCCATCCCCTGTTTGGTGGTGCCGTGACCGAAGGAGAACCGGACCGGGGCCAGGGCGCTTTCGGGCTTCCGGCTCGAGCAGGCGGACCCGGTGGACACGGCGAACCCCTCGCCGTCCAGGGCCCGCTGCATGACCCCCCCGGGAATGTCCCCAAAGGCCGCCCGGACGATCCAGGGGCTGAAAGCGGGATCCCCATCCTTCCGGGAGGGGGGCGCGAGGGTGCACCCCGGAATTGCGCGCAGGGCCTGGATGAACTCCCCGGTCCAGGCCCGTTGCTGGGCAAGGCGCTCAAATACCTGTGTCTCAGGCTGATTTGTATCTTTTTGTATACGCATGTAGAACTTTTCTAGGCACCGGGAGAGGGCCCATGCCCCGGCGAGATTCTCCGTGCCGCTCCGGGCCCCCCCTTCCTGGCCGCCTCCTTTAAGGAGGGACTCCACAGAATCCGCCCCCCTGGCCAGGTAGAGGAGCCCGACCCCCCTGGGGCCGCCGATCTTGTGGGCCGAAAAGGCCGCGCTGTCTATGCCCGGCGTTCCAATGGCCAGGGGGATTTTCCCCGCCCCCTGCACGGCGTCCACGTGGAATTTCGCCCGGCGTTTTGCCCCGAAGAACTCCGTGATCGCCCCGGCGATGGCCCCGACGGGCTGGATCGCGCCGGTCTCGTTGCTCACCGCCGTAACGCAGACCAGCCGGGTGTCTTCTGTGAGGGCCGAAAGCACCTCCCGTTCCGTGACGATTCCCTCCCGGTTGACCCTGATCTTCGTGAGGGTCCAGCCCCTGGCCCCCAGGGATTCCGCCATGGCGCTCACCGCCGGGTGTTCCAGTTCGGTGTACAAAATCCGCCCGGTTTTTGCCGGGGACGAAAGGAGCGACAGAAAGGGGAACTGGTCCCCCTCGGTTCCCCCGGAGGTGAACACGAGGGTCCCGGGGTTAACCCCCAGCGCCAGGGCGGCCCTGGAGCGGGCCTCCTCCAGTTTTTCCCTGGCCCGTTTTCCCTCACCGTGGGCGCTGGAGGGATTGGCGAAGAACCGTCCGGCGATCTCCGCGGCTTCGGCGATGATGTCTTCCTCCGGGGGGGAGGTTGCGGCCCAGTCGAAGTAGCGGTCCAGAGCGCCGGGACCGGCGTCACGGGGGAGTCTCATGGGAGGACCCTCCGTATGAGTTCCTCTTCGGTTTCCCGGACAACCGTGGCCCCGAAATCCCTCTGGAGGACCAGGCGGATTCCCGCTCCCCGGTTTTTCTTGTCCCGCCTCATCGCGGCGATGAGGTCGTCCACGGAGGAGCGTCCCAGGGCCGGATGCCAGGGGCCGGTCTCCCAGCCGTAGGCCCCCAGGACAGCCGCCGCCCCGTCCCGGTAGGAGGGGGAACACAGGCCCGTCATGGCGCTCACCTCCAGGGCCCGGCCTATCCCCCATGCGACCGCGTCCCCGTGGGTCACGGTTCCCAGGCCCGCAACGGATTCCAGGGCGTGGCCGAAGGTGTGTCCCAGGTTGAGGAAGGCCCGCCTCCCCTGTTCGGTGAAGTCCTCCTCCACCACAGCGGCCTTGGCGCACACGCAGACCCGTACCATGTCCGTAAGGACGCCGGGGTCCCTGGAAAGAATCAGGTTCTTTTTGTCCCTGAACAGGCAAAAGAGGTCTTCGTCAAAAAGCAGGGCGGTCTTGAAGGCCTCGGCCAGGCCGGAGCGGTATTCCCCCTCCGTAAGGGTCGACGTTAAGGCGGGAAAACAGCGGACCCGCCGGGCCGGGAAAAAAGCTCCCGCGGTGTTCTTGTGGCCTTCGATGTCGCAGCCGGTCTTGCCGCCGATGGCCGCGTCCACCATGGCGAGGAGGGTCGTGGGAAGGGCCTCCCAGAGGGCACCCCGCATGAAGATCGACGCCGCGAAGCCCGTCATGTCCGTGACGACCCCGCCGCCGGCCGCCGTGAACACGCCCCTGCGGTTCATGCCGCAATCCAGGGCGGCCTTCACAATGGCCCCCACGTTGCCGAGGGTCTTGTGTTCCTCCCCCGGGGGAAGGACGAAGAGGTTCTTTGCACCCCGGAGGAAGGGCGCGGCGCAGCTCCTTTGGGCCACATTGGAATCGGTCACAAAGAAGCGCCCCTCCCCGCGGGGGAAGAGTTCCTCCAGGGCGGGTTTCCCCGGGCAAACCTCTATATCCTGGACCGCGCTTCCGGGATGAATCGGGTCGAAGTGAATGGAAATCTCCGGTCTATCCATGCCCCTATTGTAGCGGGGAAGGATGACGGACTCAACCCTTGGGGGTTCCAGGTGGACCGGCGGGGCGGCTGTGAATTCCCCTCCCCCGTTGCCTTTTTTCCCCTCCGGTGGTATGACTATGCCATGGAACAGCTTAAAGAACGAATCCGGACGGACGGGGAAGTGCTGCCCGGAAACATCCTCAAGGTGTCGGGGTTCCTGAACCAGCAACTGGACATCGCCCTGATCGACCTGATCGGGAAGGAAATCGCCCGGCGGTTCAACACCGCCCCCATCACGAGGATCCTCACGATAGAAGCTTCGGGTATCGCGGTGGCAGCCGCCACGGCCAGGGCCTTCGGGGACAGGGGGGCCGTGCCCCCCGTGGTCATCGCAAAGAAGAGCCGGGGGGGCAACCTGACCGAGGACGTGTATTCCGTGCCGGTCCATTCCTTCACCCAGGACAGGGACTACCTGATCGTCGTGTCCAGGCGCTACCTGGGCAGGGACGACAGGGTCCTCCTGGTGGACGACTTCCTGGCAGCCGGGTGCGCCCTGGAGGGGCTGGCGGCCCTGTGCAAGCAGGCCGGCTCTGCCGTCGCTGGGGCAGGGGTGGTGATCGAGAAGGGCTTCCAGGAGGGGGGGGCCAGGCTCCGCAAGGGGGGGCTCCGGATCGAATCCCTGGCGGTGATCAAGGGCATGTCCGTTGAAACCGGGGTGGAATTCGCCTGAATGCGCCTCTTCGTCGCCCTGCCCCCGCCCGCCGGCTTTCTCGACCGCCTGGATGAGGCCCTCTTCCCCCTCCGGTCCCGGAGGCGGGATCTCCGGTGGGTCCCCAGGGAAAACACCCACATCACCCTGGCCTTCCTGGGGGAGGTCGATTCCCGGGGGGCGTCCCTGGTGGACGCCGTCCTCCGGGACATAACGGGCATGATAAAACCCATAGCTTTTACCGCGGAAAAGTTTATCGCCCTGCCTGGGGCCGGACGGGCAACCGTGCTCGCCCTGGGTGTGGCAGAAGGCAGGGAGCGGATCTCCCAGGGGGCGTCCTTCTTTGAGCAGCGGCTGGCCGGGGCCGCCGTGGAGGGTCACTACCCCTTCAGGCCCAGGGAAAAGCGCCCCTTCACCCCCCACATCACGGTAGCCCGGAGCGGAAGGGGCTTCACCCTGGCCCCGGAGGAGCGCCTTCCCCTTCACCTTGGGGGCGTCCTTGAGGAAGCGGTCCTTTTTCAGTCGGAACTGCGGAAAACCGGCCCCATATACACCCCCCTGGGGGTCTACCGGTTCACCGGGGGCAACTTTGACGCAAACAGCCCTTGACTCGCCCCGGCCGTATCGGTTAGGGTGATGGTGCGGGCCTATAGCTCAGTCGGTTAGAGCTGCGGACTCATAATCCGTCGGTCCCAGGTTCAAGTCCTGGTGGGCCCAGAAATGAACGAATTGTTCTTGTCACGGAAATACCTCGAAACCCTCTCCTCCGCGGATTTAATCACCCTGGCGGACAAGTACGGCATCGACATACCCGAGGACCTGAACCGGCGGTTCATCATCGCGGAGCTCGCGGATATAGCCGCCGAGGCCCAGGAGAGCGTCCTTTCCGGGCTCACGATCACCGAGG
>JAISTZ010000192.1 GCA_031272345.1 Spirochaetaceae bacterium
CGCCCGGCGCGGCGCCGGTTTTCATCTTCGGGGGCCCTGAGTCATGGCTATTGTGGAAGCGCGCACTGTCGTTAAGGAGTTTTTCGGCGTCCGGGCATTGGATTCGGTCAATCTCGTCATCGAACAGGGAAGAACCCACTGCATCATCGGCGAAAACGGCGCGGGAAAAAGCACGCTTATAAAAATCCTCACGGGCATTTACCGCCTGGACGACGGGCAGATTTTTATAAACGGCGTCGACGTGTCCGCGGCTGAAGACAAAAAGCTCTTCGACACGATCGCTTACGTGCCCCAGGAGATAAATCTCTTCAACGAGATGACCGTGGCGGAGAATTTGTTCATCCCCTTCGCGCGGTCGGGCATAAAAAAATTCGTAAACAAAGCGCGCCTGGGAGAGCTCGCCCTTCCGTGGCTCGACCGGTTTCAAATACACGCCAGGCCGGAGGAGCTCGTCAAAGACATTTCCGTCTCGGACAAGCAGCTCCTGCAAATCGCCCGGGCAATGGTTGACGAAAAGGCCCAGGTCCTGCTCCTGGACGAGCCCACCACGAGTCTCGCCACAAAGGAAATCGAGCGGCTCTTCTCGGTAATCACCCAGCTAAAAGAAAAAAACAAAGCTATCGTGTTCATCTCCCACAAGCTTGACGAGGTGTTCGCCATCGGCGATGAAATGACGATTCTGCGGAACGGCGCAAAAGTGGCGGAAGCCGCGGTGGGGGACGTGGACATCCCCTGGGTGATCGCCCAGATGGCGGGACGCAAAATCAGCGGGGCAGAAAATTTCCGCTCCGAAAAGGTGAGCAACGAGGTCCTGCTCGAAGTCCGGGGGCTCACCGGGGAGCGGTTTTCGGACGTGAGCTTTTCCCTTCACGGTGGAGAGATTCTCGGGTTTTCTGGCCTCGTGGGGAGCGGGCGCACGGAAATCATGCAGGGGATTTTCGGCTGCCTTCCCGTGTGGAGCGGCTCGGTCACGGTGGGGGGCACACCCTGGCGCCTGGGCAGCACGGTCTATTCCGCCCGGAACGGCTTCATCTACCTGCCGGAGGAGCGCAAACAACAGGGCATCCTCCCCAGGATGGGGGTGATGCACAACATATCGATTCCCCTTTTGCGCCGGATTTCCAGGGGCATCAAGGTTTCGGCAAAAAAAGAAAAGAACACCGCCCAGGAGGTGATTCAAACCTACAGCATCAAGGCGTCGTCCCTGGACCAATACATCCAGTACCTCTCCGGGGGGAATCAGCAAAAGGTTATCATCGGCAGGTCCATGTTTGCGCGCCCCAAAATTTTGGTGTTCGACGAACCCACCAAGGGAATCGACGTGGGCTCAAAAATCGAAATTTATACGTTGATGAAAAAATTTGCCGAGGAAAACCAAATCGGCATAATCCTGATTTCCTCCGAGATGGAAGAAGTCTTAAAATGCGCGAACCGGGTCATCGCCATGTATGCGGGCAGAATATCCGGCGAATTCAACGCGCCGGCGGACAAAACAGCGGTGCTTAACGCTATTTTAGGCGTAGGTATAAAAAAAGGAGCGGCGTAACGTGGGTGTAACAACTGTTTTAGAAAACACGATTCTGGGCAGGATCGCGGGGCGGGTAAGAAAGAGCAAACTCCTCAACATCACCCTGGTATTTTTGCTCATGGTCATCATTGCGATTCTTACGTCAAAGAATTTTCTGACGAAATTCAACATCCAGTCCGTGGTCCGGGATCTGGCTTTCGTTTCGATTATAGCGATAGGGCAGAGCTGCCTCCTGCTCCTGGGTGAGCTCGACCTTTCGGTGGGGAAGATGTCCTCCTTAAGCGGCGTACTCGCGGGCCTCATGATGGTGAACGCCGGAATCTCCCCGGCCATCACCCTTGTGTGCTGCCTCCTCTTCGGGGCCTGCTTCGGCCTCATCAACGGCACCATCATCACCAGGCTGCGGCTGAACGCCATGGTCGTCACCATCGGTATGCAGGGGGTGTACGGGGGCATAAACCTGGTCATCACCAAGGGAAAGGCCATCGTCAACATTCCCCAGGGGATTCAATTTTTGGGCAAGGGCAACCTCTTCGGAATTCCCCTGCCCTTCGTGCTGACCCTCGTGATTCTTGCGGTCGTGCTGTTCCTGACTCAGCAGACCACCTTCGGCCGCTACATCTACGCCATAGGGAACAACCGGGAGGCCGTGGGAATCCTCGGCATCAACGTCGACATGGTGCGCACCCTGACCTACGGCCTGGTGGGGGCCCTCTCTGCGCTCACGGGCATCCTCATGGTGGCGCGGCTCGGCGCTTCCCAGCCCAGCATCGGCGATTCCTGGGTGATGAACTCCATCGCCGCGTCGGTCATAGGGGGGGTGGCCCTCACCGGAGGCATCGGCAGCCCCGCGGGGGCCGTCCTGGGGGCGGCGATAATCAGCATCATCCAGAACATGATCGTCCTCTTCGGCGTCAACGTCTATTGGCAGACCGCGGTGAGCGGGGTCGTCGTGGTGCTGGCGATTTCCTTTGATTCGGTGAGCACGATTATTGCGGCAGGAAACAGCCGCCGGAAAGCGCTGGCAAAAAAAAGAACCTAGGGCAGGGCTGAAAAAGTCAATTTCAGCGCTGCCTTGATAGGCTCAAAGGAGGTTTTGTTATGAAATTGGGATTGAATCTTTCATTTGCGGTAAAACGGTGGATGAAGCCCGATGTCCTCGCCAAAATGTGCGCCGATGACTTCGGGGTAAAGCACATCCAGTTCACCTGGGATTTGGCGGACCCCTGGTGGCCCGAAGCCGAGCGGGACGCCGTCGCCAGGACCTACGCCGCGGCCTTTGACAGGGCTGGGCTCTCTATCGACGCCACCTTCGGCGGCCTTGCGGCCTACTCGTATCCCCAGTTGCTTGCGCCCTCCAGGGAGGTGCGGGACGTTTCCGAGGCCTTTTTCAAGCGGGCCATCGACATGACCCGCGCCATGGGCGTCAAGGTCATGGGGACCCCCCTGGGCGGCATGGACTACGCGGACGCCCGGAATCCCGATGTCCGGGCGGAACGGTACAAAACCATGCTGCAATCGGTGCGGAATCTGGCGGCCTACGGCAAGCTCAAGGGCCTGGACCACATCGAAATCGAGGCGACTCCCCTCATCACCGAATTTCCCCACAGCCCCGATGCGGCCGTAAAATTGATGCAGGACCTCGAGGGCACGGACATCCCGGTGATGCTCCTCATAGACTGGGGCCACGCCCTGTTCAAGCCCCTTTTAAAAGAAGAGGCCGACATCGCCCTCTGGTTCAAAAAGTGCAAGAACCACATCGGGGCGATCCACTTGCAGCAGACCGACGGCCGGTGGGACAGGCACTGGGACTTCACCAACCCGGAGGGCATCCTCACCCCGGAAATCATCGCCAGGGAGACCCGCAAAGCCGGCCTGGACCACATCATCCAGTACCTTGAGGTTGTCACTATCTTCGAGGACACGGACGAGCATGTCTACGATGGCATGAAAAAAACGATGGATCTTTTAAACAAAGCATTTAGCGCATAAAGGAGGCGGCTATGGACTATTCGGCCCTGTCAAAAAAAATCATCGCGGAGCTCGCGGAGGTGTTTGAAAAGCTCGACAAAAAGAGCATCGAGTCCTTCGTGGACGAAATCCTCAAGGCGAAGCGGATCATCACCATCGGCGTGGGCCGGGAGGGGCTCTCCACCAGGGCCTTCACCATGCGGCTCATGCACCTGGGGTTCGACGTGCACTGGGTCTGGGACGACACGACCCCGGCTCTGGGCAAGGGTGATCTGCTGATTGCAACGTCCGGATGCGGTGAAATCGGCCACATCCACTACGTGGTGGAAAAGGCGAAGAGCCGGGGCGCGCGGGTTGCCCTGGTGACCGGGGACCCCTACAAAAAGACCGCGCCCCTGGCGGACTGCATCCTCTTTGTGCCCGCATCGGTCTACCTTGGAACCGCCGACGTTGTGCCCTCATGCCAGCCCATGGGGAATCTCTTTGAGCAGAGCCTCCTCATCACCTTCGACATGATCATCATGGACCTCACCGGGCGCACCGGGATGACCAAAGAAAAGATGGAAGGCAACCACCGCAATCTGGAATAGGAGCCCTATGGCAAAGAAAGACGACCGGGACCCGGCGGAATTCTGGCGGCAGTACGAGGAAGAACACAACGAAAGGGTCCTCGCCTTTTCCCTGGGGCGCTACATTTCCGGGTGGGACCTCTACCCCGCGCCCTTCTGGGGCATCCTCATCGCCACCACCGGCGGGTTCCGGGTGCACCACTTTGCCCAGGAAAGCTGGCTCCAGGCCCTCTCCCGGTCGGCAGCGGGCGGGGAAGGGCCAAAAGAAAAAACCATCTTCATCCCAAAGGACCGGATAACCGGCGTCGAATTCCTGAAACAAAAGGGCTTTTTGAGGAATCTGCTTTTTTACCGGCCCCCCAGGATGGTTGTCCATTACCGGGACGATTCCGGCGCAGAGGCCAGCCTCGTTGCCGAAGGGGACGACAGGGTGGAAGGGGTTGTCAGCAACCTGGGGTGACTTTTCCGGGCCTTCCCGCTATACTTGTCCCACAAGGAGCAAAGGAATGACACAAAATTCTTCCGGGGAATCATCAAGGCCGGTCATCGGCGTCATCCCCCTGTGGGACGAAAAAAAGGACAGCCTCTGGATGCTCCCCGGCTACATGCAGGGGCTCCAGGAGGCGGGGGCGCTGGCGGTCATGCTGCCCCTCACGGACTCCGAGGGGGTCCTCGGGGAGGCGGCGCGGCTCTGTGACGGCTTTCTTTTTACCGGGGGCCACGACGTTGACCCCCAGGTATACGGGGAAGAAAAATCCCCCCGGTGCGGAGCGCCCTGCACAGCCAGGGACAGGATGGAATCGTTTTTGTTCCGCGCCGCGGTTCTGGGGGAGGGGAAGCCCGCCCTGGGCATCTGCCGGGGCATCCAGCTCTTCAACGCCCTCCTGGGGGGAACCCTCTACCAGGACATCCCCTCGGAGCTTTCAACACGGATAACCCACGTGCAGGGCGCGCCCTACGACGTTCCCGCCCACGGGGTGCGGATTGCGCCCGGTTCCCCCCTGGCGGATCTTCTGGGGACGGACAGCCTCCAAGTGAACAGCTACCACCACCAGGGCATCAAACGCCTCGCCCCCGGGCTCGAACCCATGGCCGCCGCTGAGGACGGCCTGGTGGAGGCCGTGTACATGCCGGGCAAGCCCTTCGTGTGGGCCGTCCAGTGGCACCCGGAATTCGCCCTCCAATGGGAATCGAGCGGGAAGCTTTTCAGCGCCCTGGTACGGGCCTGTTCCGCGTAGGCGCAAAAAAAGCCGTCCCTTCCAGGGGGGCGCATCGAATTTTTTCAGTGTGTCCCCGGGGAAGCAGACGGCTTTTGTAGAGATCGGGCGGCTTAGCCGAAATACCTCTTGTACAGACCCTTGAACCCGCAGCAGTGACGGGCCTCGTCCCGGGCCATCTCGTGGACCGTGTCGTGGATCGCGTCGTAGTTGCGCTGTTTTGCGAGCTTGGCGATGTCGGTTTTGCCCTGGCAGGCCCCGTGTTCGGCCTCGATGCGCATTTCGAGGTTCTTCTTGGTGCTCGGGGTAATCACTTCCCCCAGGAGCTCCGCGAATTTTGCCGCGTGTTCGGCTTCCTCAAAGGCATAGCGCTTGTAGGCCTCGGCGATTTCGGGATACCCCTCCCGCTCGGCAACCCTGGACATGGCCAGGTACATGCCGACCTCGGAACATTCCCCCGTGAAGTGCGCCCGGAGCCCCTCTTTGATGTCGTCTTCCACCGTGGAGGCCACGCCGACAACGTGCTCTGACGCGAAGGAATCACCCCCGGACTGCTCCTTGAATTTGGAGGCCGGAGCCTTGCATGTGGGACACTGCGCCGGGGGCTGATCCCCGGTGTGCACGTAGCCGCAGATTGTACAAACCCATTTCTTCATTTTTTTTCTCCTTACAAAGGTATAAAATATTATAACGGTAGTACCGCCGTTATCATAACGAAAAGAGCCTCACCCGCCCGCCGGAGCCGTCTGGGGCTCCGGGGTGACGGGGGACTCCGGCGCGCACCTGGGGCATCGGCCGTAAAACAGGGTGCGCTTAAAGTCGATCCCCAGGGCCCCAATCCCGCTCGACGCAACGCAGCTTTCCAGGGCCGCGGCGTTTTCCGGGGAAATATCCGAGACCGCCCCGCACCGGAGGCACACTATATGGGGGTGGGGCTCCGCCAGGGCGTCGAAATGCTCCTCCCCGTTCACCACCGTTACGGGCATGACCAGCCCCTGCCGGCGCAGCACCGTGATGTTCCGGTACACCGTGCCCAGGGAGATGCCCGGGATGGACTCCTTGAGCCGGGAATAGACCCACCCGGCCGTGGGATGTTCCTTTGTTGACCTGAGCAGCGCAAGGATGACATCCCGTTTTTTACTGTGTTTAAAAGTCCTTCCTCTCATAATAATAACAATAACCATTATTAAAATACTACAAAAAAATTTTTTCGTCAAGTGATTTTTTAGTTTTTCTGAGCTTGACTCTTTTTTTTTCGTTTGCTATATTGGGTAGGAGCCGCATGGGCGAGAGTGGTGAAATTGGTAGACACGCCAGACTTAGGATCTGGTGCCCTAGGCGTAAGGGTTCAAGTCCCTTCTCTCGCAGGAGGGAACACGGCGCTTGAACCAAAGAACAGGCGGGAATAGCTCAGTGGTAGAGCGCCACCTTGCCAAGGTGGATGTCGCGGGTCCAACTCCCGTTTCCCGCTCTAGGCAACGCTTTTTTTTTCATTAGAAAGGTTCCGTTTTGGAGGGGGCCTTATCTTTCGCATAAGGATTTGAACGTGAATGTTACGCATGAAATCACCAAACTTGAGCACTCGGCGGTAAAACTCACCATCACGATCCCCCAGGGGGACGTGGCCGCCGCATACGAGGGGTTCGTCAAGAAATTCGCCAAAACCGCGCAGATTCCCGGGTTCAGGAAGGGCCACGTGCCCGTGCAGGTTCTGGAGCGCAAATACGGCAGGGACCTCACCAACGAGGCCCTGGCGGAGCTGGTAGACGGCGCGTTCAAGGAGGTGGAAGAAAAAATCGACGAAAAGCCCTACTACTTTTCCACCCCCCAGCTTGAGGGCGCCTTTGAGCCGGACATCACCAGGGACCTCCGGGTCTCCTTCACCTACGACGTGTTCCCGGACACGCCGGTTCCCGATTTGTCAAAAATTTCCATCACCGAGCCCCAGGTCACCGTCACGGAGGAGGACGTCCAGGAGGAGCTCCGGGTGATTCAAAAGCGGAACGCCCTGGTGGTGGACAAAAATCCCGGGGAGGCCGCCGCCAAAGGTGACATCGTCACCATCACCTGGCATGAGGTAGACGGGGAAGGCAGGGAAACCGGCGGCCAGGAGGGGTTCGTGCTCACCGCCGGGGCCGGGGCAAACCGGTTCGGCTTTGACGGCGAGGTGGTCGGCATGAAGGCCGGGGACGCCAAGGAGGTGTCCAAAACCTTCGGGGACGACAGCGGCCCCGAACTTGCCGGAACGACAAAGAAATTCACCCTAAAGGTGGAGAAAGTGCAGGTGGAGGACGTCCCCCCCATAGACGACGAGCTGGCCCAGGACGTGAGCGAGCAATTCAAGACTCTGGAGGACCTCAAGGCGGACGTGGTCAAGCGGCTGGAGGCGTCCAAGACCGCCCGGATCGAGGAGCTAAAGCGCAAGGCCCTGGTGGACGCCCTGGCGGAGCAGAATTCCTTCGACATCCCCGAGTCCATGATTCAGGCGGATATGGACGTAAAAAAGCGGAATTTCCTGGCCCAGTCCGGGATAAAGGAGGCCGAGACGGCCCAATTCCCCGGGGGGGACGGCAAAATCAACGAAATACTGGCCCAGCAGCGGCCTGAAATCGAAAAACAGCTCCGGGGTCAATTGCTCACCCAAAAGCTGCTCGAAGAAAAAAAGATAGAGGCGGGGGCCGATGAAATCGAGGGGGAATTCCAGCGCTACGCCGCGGACACGGGGGTGAATCTCGAGGAGCTCAGGGGTTACTACAAACCCGGAACCAGGGCCTACGAATACTTTGTGGATTCCATCAAAGAAAAGAAACTGTTCACGGAACTTTTTTCCCAAATCAAAATAGAAAAGGGCAAACCAATCACATTAAAGGAATTATACGACCATGACCGAATACATGAATAGCATGGTGCCCCACGTTGTCGAGCAGACCGGCAACGGCGAGCGGGTGTATGACATTTTTTCCCGGCTCTTGCAGGACAGAATCATCTTTGTGGACGGGGAAATCAACGACATCACCGCGGACCTGGTGGTGGCCCAGATGCTCTTTCTGGAGTCCCAGAATCCGGAGAAGGACATCAGCATGTACATCAATTCCGGGGGCGGGAGCGTCACGGCGGGTCTGGCGATCTACGACACCATGCAGTACGTCAAGAGCGACGTGCAGACCATCTGCATGGGCCAGGCCGCGAGCATGGCGGCGATTCTGCTTGCCGGCGGGGCCGAGGGCAAGCGGTACGCCCTGCGTTCATCCAGGGTGCTGATTCACCAGCCCTGGGGAGGGGCCCAGGGGCAGGCCGCCGACATCGCCATTCAAGCAAAAGAGATCGTGCGGCTCAAAAAGCTCACCATAGAATACTTCGCAAAGCACACGGGGAAGCCCGTGGAAACAGTCTCCAGGGACATGGAGCGCGACTTTTTTATGTCCAGCGCCGAGGCCATGGAATATGGAATCGTAGACCACATCATGCAGGAGCGGAAGCATGGCAAGGAATCGAGGTGATTCGCGCATCTGCGCGTTTTGCGGCAAACCCGCGGATAAATCACGGAAGCTCGTGTCGGGGCCGGACGGCATCTATATCTGCAACCAGTGTGTAGCGGTCTGCCAGAGCGTCCTTGACGAAGAAAACGCTTACGTCGAACCCATCGTCCTCTCGGAGGTGCCCTCCCCCAGGGAATTCAAGGACTTCCTTGACCAGTGGGTGGTGGGGCAGGACTACGCCAAGAAGGCCCTCTCGGTGGCGGTGTACAACCACTACAAGCGTATGTCCCGGGTCAGGACCGCCGATGACGACGTGCTCCTGGAAAAATCAAACATCCTCCTCATCGGCCCCACCGGCTCGGGGAAGACCCTCCTGGCAAAGACTCTGGCCCGCAGGCTCAACGTGCCCTTCGCCATCGCCGACGCCACAACCCTCACCGAGGCGGGCTACGTGGGGGAGGACGTGGAAAACGTGCTCTTAAAGCTCATCAACGCGGCCAACGGCAACATCGCCGCGGCGGAACGGGGCATCATCTTCATCGACGAGATCGACAAAATTTCCCGCAAGTCTGAAAACGTATCCATCACCAGGGACGTGTCCGGGGAGGGGGTGCAGCAGGCCCTCCTCAAGATAATCGAGGGCACCCACGCCAGCGTCCCCCCCCAGGGCGGGCGGAAGCACCCCAACCAGGAGATGATCGAGATAGACACCACGGACATCCTGTTCATCTGCGGGGGGGCCTTTGTGGGGCTGGATAAGCTCGTGGAACAGCGCATCGCGGGAAGGAGCGTGGGCTTCGGGTCAAAGACGAGCAGCCTCTCCGAGCGGGACCGGATGGAGCTCCTCAACAAGGTGATCCCGGACGATCTGGTCAAATTCGGCCTGATTCCGGAGCTCATCGGCAGGCTCCCCCTCTCGGTGGCCCTCCAGGAGCTCACCAAGGACGACCTCAAGCTCATCCTCACGGAGCCCAAGAACGCCATCCTCAAGCAGTTCAAGGCCTCCTTCGCCATCGACAACACCTCCCTGGACTTCACCCCCGAGGCGATCGACGCTATCGCGGACATCGCCATCAAGCACAAGACCGGCGCCAGGGGGCTGCGGTCAATCGTGGAGAAGCTGCTTTTGGACATCATGTTCGAGGCGCCGTCGATTCCGGGCAGGAAGGAGCTGATCATCACCGGGGAGATCGTGCGCCAGTTGACCCCCCCGGACCTGTCGATTCTGACGACCGTGCCCAAGATAGCCTGAGGCCGGAGCGGTCCGCCGGTTCATTCCTCACCTGTGGTTTTAGTCAAATTTTTAACGCAGCAAAGACTTCGCCGATGGGTTCCGTGATGAGCAGCGTTGCCCGGCGGTCTTCCCCGGTGGGGCTCTTGTTGATGATCACCAGGGAGTCCCCGTTGAAGTAGTTCACCAGGCCCGCCGCGGGATAGACCACCAGGCTGGTGCCCCCGATGATCAGCATGTCCGCCCCGGCGATGTTCCGCACGGACTCGGTGATCACCCTGTTGTCCAGGGATTCTTCGTAGAGCACCACGTCGGGCTTGATGATTCCCCCGCACGTTGTGCACACGGGCACATCCTTACAGGCGGTCATAAATTCGTAGGGGTAGGATTGGCCGCATTTCATGCAGTGATTCCGGTAGACGCTCCCGTGCAGCTCCAGCACGTTCCTGCTCCCCGCGGCCTGGTGGAGGCCGTCGATGTTCTGGGTGACCACGGCGGTGAGCCGGCCCCGCTCTTCGAGTTTTGCCAGGGCGTAGTGGGCGGCGTTGGGTTTGACTCCGGTGACGTAGAGCTTGGCCCTGCAAAACCGGTAGAATTCCGCGGGATTCCGCATAAAAAAGGAGTGACTGAGAATCGTCTCCGGCGGGTAGGCCCATTCCTGGTGGTAGAGGCCGCCGGTGCTCCTGAAGTCCGGGATGCCGCTCTCGGTGGAAACCCCGGCCCCGCCGAAAAACACAATCCGGCGGCTCCTGTCTACCAGGGCTTGCAATTTCTGTACCGCTTCCGTCATATCCTCCTCCTTATGGACACACTGAAAAATCCCCGAGCCGTCCGGCGGCTTCGACGATGTCCTCCCTGTGGCCGAAGGAGCTGAACCGCACGTACCCCTCCCCGGCGGGGCCGAAACCGCTCCCCGGGGTGGTGACCACCGAGCACTGGTTCAGGATCGAATCGAAGACCTGCCAGCTCTGTTTTTGGGGAAACTTAACCCACAGGTAAGGGGAATTCCCCCCCCCGTAGACCGACACCCCCGCTTTTTTGAAGTTCGGCCCCTCAAGGGCGGTTCTGATGATTCGGGAATTTTCCAGGTAGAAGTCCGTGACCGAGCGCATCTCCGAAAGGCCCTCCGCATCCAGGGCGGCCAGCCCCCCCGCCTGGGCGATGTTGGACGCGCCGTTGAACACGGTGGTCATCACCCGGTTCCAGTCCGCGATGACCGGGGAGCCGTCCGCATACTTGAGGTCCCTGGGCACGGCGGTCCAGCCCAGGCGCACCCCGGTGAATCCCGCGGGTTTTGAGAAGGAGTTCACCTCCAGGGCGCATTCCTTTGCGCCGGGGATCTCGAAGATCGTCCTGGGGAGGGAGGGGTCCCGGATGAAGGAGGCGTAGGCCCCGTCGAAGATGATGACGCAGCCCCTGGCGCGGGCGGTGTCCACGAGGGTCTGGAGCTGCGCCCTGGTGGAAGCCGCTCCGGTTGGGTTGTTGGGGGAGCAGAAGTAGATCAGGCTGTTCTCAGGAACCGCCGAGAGGTCCGGGAAGAAGGCGTTTTCCGCGGTGCAGGGCATGTAGGTGACCCCTGCGTAGCCGCCCGGTCCGGCCTTCCCCGCCGCGCCGATGAGGACCGAGCCGTCCACATAGACCGGGTAGGCCGGGTCCTGCACCGCCACGGGAACCCCCCGCCCGAAGAGGAGCTGCAAGCGCCCGATGTCGCACTTGGCCCCGTCGGAGAGGAAAATTTCCTCCGGGCCGATGAGTCCCGGATAGAACACCGCGGAGATCTTCTCCCTGAGGGCCGTGAGGCCCTGGTCTTCGCCGTAGCCCGTGTACCCCTCCCGTGTTCCCAGGCCCCGGGCATAGGCGGCAAGCCCCCCGGTGATGTGGGGGGTGAGGGGCTCGGTGGTGTTCCCCACCCCCAGGCTGATGATTTTTTTTCCGGGATGGGACGCCGCAAAGGCCGCCCGTCTCTTGGCGATTTCAGGGAAAAGGTAGCCCCCGGTCAAATAAGAAAAAGCTTGGTTTCGTCGAATCATTCCTTCAATTTATAGAAAACGGGGGGAAATGTCCAGGGGCCGCATGGCAGCGCCGGTTGGATGTCTGGGTGATGGGCCTTCTGGACAGGGGACTTCCTTTTCGGTACACTGACTCCCATGGCATCCATCGCATTGATTCCCGGAGACGGGATAGGCCCGGACATTGTACGCGAGGCAGTCCGCGTACTTTCCGCTGTGGGGGAGATTTTTTCCCGTAAATTTGAGTTCACCGAGACCCTCGCCGGGGGCGCGGCAATCGACAAGACCGGAGAGCCCCTCCCCAGGGAGACCCTGGAGGTCTGCCTGGGGAGCGACGCGGCCCTCCTGGGCGCGGTGGGGGGGCCCAAGTGGGACACCCTCCCCGGCAAGCTGCGCCCCGAGCAGGCCCTCCTGGGGCTCCGGTCCGGCCTCGGGGTCTTCGCGAACCTCAGGCCCGCGCGGATGTTCCCCCAGTTGAGCGCCGCCTGTCCCCTCAGGGATTGCGGCTCCGGTCTGGACATCCTCATCGTGCGGGAGCTCACCGGGGGTATCTACTTCGGCGACCGGGGCAGGAGCGCGGACGGCCTTTCCGCCTGGGACACGGAAAAATACTCGGCCCCGGAAATCGACAGAATCCTCAAGATCGGCTTTGAAAGCGCCCGGAGGCGGCATAAAAAGCTCTGCCTGGTGGACAAGGCGAACATCCTTGAGACGAGCCGCCTCTGGCGGGAGCGGGCTGAGGCCCTCAGGGGGGGCTACCCGGACGTGGCCCTGTCGTACATGTACGTGGACAACGCGGCCATGCAGTTGGTCCGCGCGCCCTCCCAGTTCGACGTGATTGTCACGGGCAACATGTTCGGGGACATCCTCTCGGACGAGGCCAGCCAGATAACCGGCTCCATCGGTATGCTGGCCTCCGCGTCCCTGGGGGCGGGCGGGCCCGGCCTCTTCGAGCCCATCCACGGCACCGCCCCGGACATCGCGGGCAAGGACATCGCCAACCCCCTGGCGACGATTCTCTCGGCGGCCATGCTCCTGCGGTATTCCCTTTCCATGGACCGGGAGGCGGACGCCGTGGAAAACGCCGTGAACGCCGTGCTCGACGCGGGGTGGCGCACCGCGGACATCGCCGGGGGGGACCTGGAGTCCCTCAAACAACAGGGACGCCTGGCGGGAACACGGCAGATGGGCTCCCTGGTCATCGAAGCCCTAAGATCAGCCTAGCATGGTCCTGGAGAACTTCGCCGTCCTCGAGGGCATAGACGGGGCGGGCACCACCACCCAAATCAATCTGCTCAAAGAAAAGGCCGGGGAAAGGGCGGTCTTCACCGCGGAGCCCTCCGGGAGCCCCGTGGGGGTCTTCCTCCGGCAGGTCCTCAGGGGGGCCCACGCCCTTGCGCCGGGAACCCTGGCCTACCTTTTTGCGGCGGACCGGTTCGAGCATGTCTGGGGGAGGGGAGGCGTCGCGGAGTCCCTCCGGGGGGGGAAGGCCGTCGTGAGCGACCGGTACTTCTTTTCCAGCCTGGCCTACCAGAGCCCCCAGTGCGGGGGGGACCTTCCACGGGCACTCAACCGGGACTTCCCCCTCCCCAGGTATCTGGTCTACCTGGCCGTGGACGTTGACCTGGCCCTGGAGCGCATCGGGGGCCGCGGGGAAAAAGAAATCTTTGAAAAGCGGGAGATTCTCGTCGAGGCCGCCGCCGAATACGAGAAAATCCTTTCGGGCTTTGAGGGCGGTTCCTCGGGCATGGGGGTGATCCGCCTGGACGGGAGCCTTCCTAGAGAAGAAATCCACCAAAAAATCTGGGCCGTCCTCCGCACTATGCCGATATTGTCACTATGAGGCGAGTCCGTTTTTTCGCGGCCCTCCTGGCCGTGTCCCTGGTTGCCGTGTCCCCTTCCCACGGGTACTTCGTCATTTTTAAAGAAGAATTCTACCGGCTCTACCACATCCACTACCAGCAGTTCCCCGAGGACGTGATTGAAAACATCTACTGGCTCGAAAAGGCCGCCAAAGCGGACTTCTGCAACCCCCAAAAGGCCCTGGCAAAGATCGAAAACGAGGCGGAATGGGAAAAATACCGCTACCTCTTCATGCTCCACGTGAATCTCAAGCTGATCGAACAGCACCTCCGGCTCGGCCGGGTCTTCGACAAGCGGGTCGCCCATTTCTACGACGCCCCCTGGAAGGCCGAATACCTCCGGCAACTGGACAGGGCCGAGGAGTGCTACCGCCTGGGGCTGGCCTATTGGGATGAGGCCAAGGGGTGGAGCGAAAAGGCGAATGACCGGAAGTTCCGGTTTTTGTTCCTCCCGGACGTGCAGAACTGGGAGGACGAGCGGGAACGGATCGCTTCGGGAAAGCTGGACTACCAAAAAATGCTGAACCGGGAGCTCTCGCGGATCCAAAGGGTCAGGGAGGACTTCCAGGGCATGAACGATGACGGAGTCTATTGAGGCGGAAAAGAAGCGGCTCCGCTCCCTGATGAGGGGGGAACTCGGAAGGCGGCTCCAGGGGGATCTCCGGGAACGGGCTGCCCGGAACGCCGCGTCCCGCCTCTTTGAGCTCCCGGCTTACCGCAGGGCCGGCGCGCTCCTCTCCTACCTCCCCCTCCCGCTGGAGGCGGACACAACCCCCGTCAACACCCGGACCCTCCTGGACGGAAAGCTCCTCTGCCTCCCCAGAATCACGGGCCCCGGCCGCCTGGAGATCTGCCCGGTGGATCCCGCCCGGTCAATCCCCAGCCAGACCGCCCCCGGCGCCCTGGGCGTCGCGGAACCCCTGGGGCCGGCCCTTTCCCTGGAGGACCTTGCGGGGAGGCTCTCCCCGGAGCGGGGGCTCCTGGTTCTTGCGCCGGGCCTGGCCTTTTCCCTGGGGGGAGGGCGCCTGGGCCGGGGGGGCGGGTACTACGACCGGCTCATCCCCCGGCTCAGGGCCGCTTCTTTGGGGCGGTTCGGCCTTTGGGTTGCGGGCTTTTGCTTTGATTTTCAGGTTGTCCCCGCCCTCCCCATGGACGCCTGGGACGCCCCGGTGGATTTTGTGCTTACGGGTAGGACTTGAAGTCCTGGACGATGCTGATGGCGGATTCCACCTTGCAGCCCGGCATGAGGGAGGACGCCACGGCGACCGCCTTTTCCGACAGGGCCGCGGAGTCCGCCACCCCTTGCAGGACGACCGTGTTCCCGTTGATGAGGGCCGAGAGGAAATTGATGTTGAGCTTGTGCTCAAAAATCAGGGTGTTCACCAGGCGTTGGGCCCGGAGGAGGGACTCCACCTTCGCCTTTCCGGCGGCCTCCTTTTCCGGGGTGACGAGCAGCTTGACCAGGGCGGCGATCACCGTGACCGCCGTGACGATGTCGACCTGGGCGGTGTTGAGGATCATGTGGAAGTGGGTTGGGTCCTCGTTCACCAGGTTGAAGAAGCTCTTGTGGAACCCGAAGCGGTTCGCGTCGCTCTCGTCGATCCGCGCCTGGGCCTGTTTTTCGTCCCAGTTGAATTCCCGCATGAGCCGGGCGAGCCGCTCGGTGTTGTCCGCGATGAACCGCACGGCCACCCTGTTGGGAAGGGAATCCAGGATGACGAAGGCCCCCCGGCCGATGAGGATGCAGTTGTTGTCCCCGGCGGCCTCAAGGACCGCGGTCTGGAGGTAGTCCAGGTATTCGTCCCTGTCCTTGGCAAGGGAAGCGAAGAAGCCCGGTTTTTTTTCGTCATATTTTTTGAGTTTTTCTTCGGGGAAACCGAGGGTGAGCAGCCGGCTTTCGATCATCTTTCGGTCGATGAAGGTGTAGCCCAGTTCCTTTGCCAGGGCGGAGGCGATTTCATCCCCAAGGGCCGCCACCTGGCGCGAAATAGTAATAACAGCCATATATTCCTCTTAGTAAAAAAATAGGTTAAACTGGAGAATACCGGGAAAAACCACTTGTGTAAAGGGTCACATCCTGAAAAACCGCCTAAAAAAGGAGCATACCGATGGACAATTGTGACGATGCCGGCCTCATCTGGAAGCGCCAGGGAGGGGAGTCCCTCCTCGAAACCCCCGTGTTCTCCGTGGAGGGGGTGCGGGAGCTTTCCCCCCAGGGGGAGGAGCGCCGGTATTACATCATCGGAGCCGCGGACTGGGTGACGGTGATTCCCCTGCTTGAATCGGGGAAATTCGTGATGGTCCGCCAGTGGCGGCACGGGGAGGGCAGGGTGAATGTGGAGTTCCCCGGGGGGGTGATAAATCCCGGTGAATCGCCCCGGGAGGGAGCCCGGCGGGAGCTGCTTGAGGAGACCGGGTACACCCCGGGGGAGCTCGTCCCCCTGGGAACCCTGAACCCCAACCCCGCGCTCTTCACCAACCGCCATCACTTTTTCCTTGCCAGGGAGCTTTCCAACACCGGCTCCCTCCACCTGGACGACGATGAGTTCCTCCGTCCCCTGGTGGAGGACCCGGAAACCGTGTGGGACAGGATCTGCTCCGGCGAATACTCCCACGCCCTCATGGCCGCCTGCGCCTTCCTCTACCGGAGGTATGAGGAGAGTCACCCGCGTAGACAGGGAATTTAAAGGGAAATTTATTTTTTTCGTACAAAATGTGTGGTATAATATTCCTTGTGAGAACGTTTGCAGATTAGGAGGAAAACTATGTCCAAACGACTTAGACTGGGAATCATCGGCGCGGGGCGGATCGGGAAGCTCCATGCGGAGAACATCGCCTACGGGGTGCCGGCCGCGGAGATCGCCGCCATTGCCGACGTCAACCTGAGCGCGGAGATGGAAGCCTGGGCAAGGGGCCTGGGGATTCCCAAGGTCACCAAAAACCCGGAAGAAATCATCAAATCCGACGTTGACGCGGTGCTGATATGCAGTTCCACCAACACCCACGCGGATTTAACCATAGCCGCGGCCCGGGCAAAAAAGCACATCTTCTGCGAAAAACCCGTGGACATGTCCGCCCCCAAGGTGCGCGCCGCCCTGGGTGAGGTCAAAAAAGCCGGGGTCAAACTCCAGGTGGGGTTCAACCGCCGGTTCGACCACAACTTCCGCCGGATCCGGGAAACCGCCCTTTCCGGGGCGATCGGGGACATCCAGATCATCAAGATAACCTCCAGGGACCCCGCGCCCCCGCCGGTGTCCTACGTCCGGGTGTCCGGGGGGATCTTCCTGGACATGATGATCCACGACTTCGACATGGCCCGGTTTCAGGCGGGGGCGGAGATCACCGAGGTCTACGCCGCCGGGGCGGTCCTTGTGGACCCGGAAATCGGCAAGGCCGGGGACATCGACACCGCCCTGGTCACCCTCAAATTCGCCAACGGCGCCATCGGGGTCATCGACAACTCCCGCCAGGCGGTCTACGGCTATGACCAGCGCCTGGAGGTTTTCGGGTCCAAGGGCGAGGCCAGGGCGGAAAACGACACCCCCAGTTCCGTGCGGGTGTCCACCAGGGAGGGCGTCACCGGCGACAAGCCCCTCTACTTCTTCCTGGAGCGCTACAAGGGCGCCTTCGTGGCGGAAATCAACTCCTTCATCGACGCAACGCTGAACAACAAACCCGTGGAAGTCACCGGGGAAGACGGCCTTGCGGACATGTACGCGGCCCTGGCAGCCGGGAAGTCCCTGCGGGAACACCGGCCCGTGACAATCGCGGAAATTCTGAAAGACGAAGGAGCGGCCTGATATGCGGTTCACACACAGGCCCCCGTTCAACCGGGGATTCACCACCCTGGTGCCCAGGAGCGGCGCCACCGCGGATATGCTCATGGACTTCGGCGTCCTCTCCCAGGGGAGCGGGGATTCGATTACGGACACAAGCGGCACGGACGAGCGGGTGTGGCTCCTTTCCAGGGGAAGCGCGGTCCTCTCCTGGGAGGGCAAGGAACAGGAAGTCTCCAGGCCCAACCTCTTCGACTTTTCGCCCTGGTGCCTGTCGGTTCCCGCAAAAACCCCGGTCACCATCAAGGCCGGGAAGGACGGGGCCGAGTGGTATGTCTGCGCCACGGAAAACGCAAAAAATTTCGCCCCCAGGCTCTTCACCCCGGAGGAATGCCGGAGCGAGATGCGGGGGGAGGGAACCATGAACGAGACCTCCACCAGGGTTGTGCGTACCTGCTTTGACGACACCACCCGGCCCGAGTCGAACCTGGTGATCGGCGAGGTCATCGGCGTGCCGGGGAAGTGGTCCAGCTACCCGCCCCATCACCACCCCCAACCGGAGATCTACCACTACCGGTTCCTCCCCGAGCAGGGCTTCGGGCTCACCGCCATCGGGGACACCCCCTACGTCCTGCGCGAGCGGGACACGGTGTGCATCCGGGAGGGGCAGATTCACCCCCACGTCACCGCGCCGGGGTACGCCATGTGGTACCTCTGGGTGATCCGCCACATCGAGGGCGCCCACTACGGCCCGGCCACGGCCACGCCCATCTTCGTGGACGAACACGCCTGGGTGATGGGCCCGCAAGAAAAGATTTGGCAACCAAAATAAAGGGAGAAAATTATGAAGACGATTCGATTGACCATGGCCCAGGCCCTGGTCAAATTCCTGGACGCCCAGTACGTCGAGTTTGACGGCAGGGAAAACAAGTTCGTCACGGGCATGTTCGGCATATTCGGCCACGGGTGCGTCGTGGGCTTGGGGGAGGCCCTGGCGGCGAAGGGCCACGGCATACGGTTCTACCAGGCAAAGAACGAACAGGGGGGCGCCCACGCGGCCATGGGCTACGCCAAGCAGAACAACCGCCTCAGGATGATGGCCGCCACGAGCTCGATTGGGCCGGGGGCCCTCAACATGGTCACCGCCGCGGCCACCGCCACGGTGAACCACATCCCCGTGCTCCTTCTGCCCAGCGACTCCTACGCCTGCCGCCAGCCCGACCCGGTCTTGCAGCAGGTGGAGCTGCCCGACGACCCCACCAACACCGCAAACGACGCCTTCCGGGCGGTGAGCCGCTACTGGGACCGGGTGAACCGGCCGGAACAGCTCATGACCGCCATGATAAACGCCTTCCGGGTGCTCACGGACCCGGCGGAAACCGGCGCCGTCACCGTGGCCCTCCCCCAGGACGTGCAGGGTGAGGCCTACGACTACCCGGAGGAATTTTTCCGAAAGCGGGTGCACCACATCGAGCGCCGGATTCCCACGGCGGCTCAAATTGACCGGGCCGCAGCGCTCCTTCGGGCCGCAAAAAAGCCCCTGGTGATCTGCGGGGGCGGGGTGCGCTATTCCGCGGCCGGGGAGGCCCTGGAGCAATTCTGCGCTTCCTTCCGCATCCCCTTCGCGGAGACCCAGGCGGGGAAGGGCACGGTCCTCTGGGACAACCCCTACAACCTCTCCGGCATCGGCACAACCGGCAGCCTTGCGGCGAACAAGCTCGCCAAGGAGGCGGACCTGATCATCGCCGCGGGCACCCGCCTGGGGGACTTCACCACCTGCTCCAAGTGGCTCTTCCAGAACCCGGCGGTGAAAATCCTCGGAATCAACCTGGCCTCCTCGGACGCCTACAAGATGGACGCCGAGCCCATCGTCGCGGACGCAAAGCTCACCCTGGAGGCCCTCACCGGGGCCGCGGCGGGGTACAGCTCCTCCTGGGGGGACAAAATCAAGGCCGCCAAGGACGAGTGGAACAGGGAAGTTGACCGGCTCTATGCCATAGACGACTCCCAGGGGCTGGCCCAGTCCAGGGTCCTGGGGGAACTGAACGACGTATGCCTGCCCAGGGACGCCATCGCCCTCTCCGGCTCCGGGTCCATCCCCAGCGACATGCAGCGGGTCTGGCGCACACGGGTCCCCGGGGCCTACCACATGGAGTACGGCTTCTCCTGCATGGGCTACGAAATCGCCGCTGCCCTGGGGGTCAAAATCGGCTTCCCGGACCGGGAGGTGGTGGCGATCGTGGGGGACGGGGCCTACACCATGCTCCACACGGAGCTCCTCACGGCGGTGCAGGAAAAACAGAAGATCATCGTGGTGGTCTGCGACAACGCCGGGTTCCACTGCATCGACAACCTCCAGCACAGCCAGGGGATAGACCACTTCGGCAACGAATGGAAGGCCAGGGACGCCGCGAGCGGCAGGCTTGAGGGCGCTTCCGTGCAGGTTGACTACGCCAAAAACGCCGAGAGCTGGGGGGCAATCGGCCTTCGGGTCCGGACAGCGGCGGAATTCCGGGAGGCCGTAAAGACCGCCCTGGCCGCGGACAGGCCCGTGGTGATCGACGCCAAGGTGCTGCCCAAGTCCATGACAAACGGGTACGAGTCCTGGTGGCGGGTGGGCACGGCCCAGGTTTCCCAAAACCCGGAGGTAGAAAAGGCGGCCAGGGAAATGGCCGCGGAAACCGCTAGGGCAAAACAATTTTAAGGAGATTCTTATGGCAGATATTAGACTGGCGATTGCGCCCATCGGGTGGACCAACGACGACCTCCCGGAGCTTGGGGGGGAGATTCCCTTCGAGCAATGCGTGAGCGAGATGGCCCTGGCGGGCTTCCAGGGGAGCGAGGTGGGGAACAAGTACCCCAAAGATCCGGCGGTTCTGAACAGGGCCCTGCAACTGCGGGGTCTCACGATTTGCAACGCCTGGTTCAGTTCGTTCTTAACGACCAAACCCTACGCCGAGGTGGAGGCGGCCTTCATCAAACACCGGGACTTCCTCCACGCCGTGGGGGCCCGTGTCATCGGCGCGGCCGAGCAGGGCCGCTCGATCCAGGGGATGCAGGACGCCCCCGTGTTCGACGCAAAGCCCTCGTTCACCGACGGGGAATGGAAGAAGCTCTGCGACGGCCTGAACCGGCTGGGCAAGCGGGCCGCCGAGAAGGACATGAAGCTCACCTACCATCACCACATGGGCACGGGGGTGCAGACCGCCGCAGAAATCGACCGGCTCATGGAGAACACGGACCCGGACCTCCTGGGCCTCCTCTACGACACGGGGCACCTGGTGTTTTCCGGGGAAGACCACCTGGCCGTGCTGGACAAGTGGGCCCGCCGGATCCGCCACGTGCACCTCAAGGACGTGCGGAAGCCCCTGCGGGAGCGGGCCCTCGCGGAAAAGTGGTCCTTCCTCCGGGCCGTCAAGGAGGGGGTCTTCACCGTGCCCGGGGACGGGGACGTGGACTTCGTCCCGGTCTTCAGCAGGCTCAAGCGGGCGGATTACCGGGGCTGGTGGGTGGTGGAGGCCGAGCAGGACCCCGCCGTGGCCAACCCCCTGGAATACGCCGTCAAGGCCCGCAAATACATCAAGGAGAAGGCTGGTATTTAGTCATTTTACAAGGAGTTAGATAATGCGTTTTGGAATCAATACCCTCGACGATATTGACGTGCGGGGCAAGACCGTCCTGTGCCGGATCGACATCAACGAGCCCGTGGACAAAAGGACCGGGGAGCTCAAGGACACCACCAGGATCGAAAAATGCGTGTCCACCCTCAGGGAGATTTCCGGCAAGGGCGCAAAGCTCGTGCTCATGGCCCACCAGGGGAGCGACATCGAGTACAAGAATTTCTACACCACCGCCCCCCACGCAAAGGCCCTGGAGAAATTTCTTGGACAGCCTGTCAAGTTCATGGACGACGTGTGCGGCCCCGCGGCCAGGGAGGCGATCACGGCGCTCAAGGCCGGGGAAATTCTCCTCCTGGACAACGTGCGGTTCCTTTCGGAGGAGCAGACCCTCTTCGAGCAGAATCTGGGGCTCTCCCACGAGGAACAGGCGAAGACCCTCCTGGTGCAAAAACTCGCGCCCCTGGGGGACCTCTACGTGTGCGACGCCTTCGCCGCCAGCCACCGGGACCAGCCCTCCCTCTGCGGCTTCGAGCAGGTCCTTCCCTCAGCCATGGGGCGGCTCTTCGAGGAGGAGTTCTGCGTCATCTCGGACATCATGGAAAACCCAAAGCGGCCCTGCGTGTTCGTCCTGGGGGGCGCAAAGATAAACGACGCCTTCCTCATGATGACCTCGGTGCTGAAGGCCGGGGCCGCGGACACAATTCTCGCCGGGGGGCTGGTGGGGCAGGTGCTCCTCTGGGCCCAGGGCGCGGACATCGGGGAAGGCTCCAGGGCATTCATCCGCAAGCAGGGCTACGGGGGTCTCGTTGACACGGGGAAGCAGCTCCTGGGCTCCTACGGCAACAGGATCGTGCTGCCCGTCGATTCGGCGGTGTTGGAGAAGGGCAAACGGGCCGAATACGGTCTGGAATCCCTCCCCAGGGACGCAAACGTGCTGGACATCGGGGGCAAAACCGCGGCCCTGTTCCGGGAGCACATCCTGGGGGCAAAGACCGTGTTCGTGAACGGGCCCGTGGGGGTCTTCGAGGAGCCGGAGACCGAGGCGGGCACCAAACTCGTGTGGGACGCCCTGGGCGACACCGAAGCCTACACGGTCTTAGGGGGCGGGGACAGCATCACGGCAACAAAAAAATACGGCAAGACCGCCCAGGTGAGCTACATCTGCACCGGCGGGGGCGCGCTCATCCGGTTCCTCACCGGGGAGGAGCTCCCGGTGGTCAGGGCGCTCCGTCACGGAAGCGGCATAAAAACCAAAGCGCTCCAGGGGTGAACCGGTGGAACTGGAGATCGGATTCGGCACAACCCCCCAAAGGGTGACAATCCCCGACTCAAACCTCGCCGGCGTGCTCCTCCCCAACAGGGTGGAGGTCACTTTAAAGGGGGAGGCCGCGGTGCGGGACGCCCTGGCCCACCCCATCGGCAGCCCCCGGCTGGGGGAGCTTGTAAAACCCGGCGAAAAAATCGTCCTCATCACCAGCGACATCACCAGGCCCTTCCCGTCCCACAGGGCGCTCCCGGCGGCGCTGGAGGAGCTTGAGGGGGCGGGGGTCTCCCTGGGGGACGTAACCCTGGTGTTCGCCCTGGGGAGTCACCGGAAGCACACCCCCGATGAGATGAAGAAGCTCGTCGGGGAGGCGGTCTTTGCGAAGGTGCGGTGCGTCGACAGCGACAGGGATGATTTCGTTCGCATGGGGAGGACGGCCCTGGGCACACCCGTGGACATAACCCGCGTCGTTGCCCAGGCGGACAAGCGGGTCGGCCTGGGGAACATCGAGTTCCACTACTTTGCGGGCTATTCCGGCGGGGCCAAGGCGATAATGCCCGGTGTTTCAACCAGGGAGGCGATTCAGGTGAATCACAGCCGCATGACGCTGCCGGAGGCCGTTGCGGGCCGTCTTGGGGGCAATCCCGTGCGGGAGGACATCGAGGAGGCCCTCTCCTTCTGTCCCCTCCACTTCATCCTGAACGCCGTGCTGGACGAGCACAAAGAAATCATCTTTGCCGCGGCGGGTCATCCCGTGGAGGCCCACCGGGCGGGGTGCGCCTTCCTGGACAGGCTCTACAAGGTGGAAATCCCGGAAAAGGCGGACATCGTCCTGGTGTCCCAGGGGGGCGCGCCCAAGGACCTGAATCTCTACCAGACCCAGAAGGCCCTGGACAACGCCAAACACGCGGTCAAAGACGGGGGGATCATCATCCTGGTTGGGGCCTGCGGGGAGGGTCTGGGGGAGGCGGTCTTCCAGGAGTGGATGACCACAGCAACCTCCCCCCGGTCCCTGGTGGAGCGCATCCGGCGGGACTTCCAGCTCGGAGGGCACAAGGCCGCGGCGATCGCCCTGGTGCTGGAACGGGCGGAGATCTATCTGGTGAGTCAGATGGAGGAGGCCCTTGTGGAGCGCCTCTTCATGCGGCCCTTTGGTTCGGTTCAATCCGCCCTGGACGGGGCGATGGAAAAAATGGGAAACAACGCCCGGATTCTGGTGATGCCCTACGGGGGATCGACCTTGCCGGCGCTCAAACAATAATTCACAAGGAGGCATATCATGGTAAAAGTCGGTGTAGCGGGTTACGGGGTGATCGGTCAGCGCCTCGCGGACGGGGTGGCCCGTCAAAAGGACATGTGCCTGGTGGGTATCGCGGACCTGGCCCCAACCCTTTCGATCCGGGCCCTGAAGGAGCGGGGGATGCCCTACGCCCTCTACCTGGTGGAAGGGGCGGACAAGGCAAAGTTCGACCAGGCGGGGATCCCCGTGTCGGGGACCTTCGCTGACCTCATCGGCAAGGTCGACATCATGCTGGATTCTTCCCCCGGCGGGGTGGGCGCAAAGAACAAGGAGCTCTACGCCAAAGCCGGAGTCAAGGCGATTTTCCAGGGGGGCGAAAAAAACACCGTGGCGGACGTGTTCTTCCACGGGTACGCCAACTACGAGAAGGGCTACGGCGCGTCCTACCTCAAGTTGACGAGCTGCAACACCACCGGGCTGATCCGCTCGGTGGACTGTCTGGACCGGGCCTACGGCCTCGACCGGGTGGCAATCACCATAATCCGCCGGGTGGCCGACCCCGGGGACTATCACCGGGGGCTCACCAACGCCCTTGAAATCGACAGGGCCCCCTCCCACCAGGCGGTGGACCTGATGTCGATCATGCCCCACATCGAAGCCACGGGCATCCTGGTGCACACCCCGGTCACCCACGGGCACATCATCACCGTGCTCGCCCACGCAAAAAAGGGCAGAATCACCAAAGACCAGGCCCTGGAAGCCTTCAAAACCCACGACAGAATCCGGGTGGTGCGCATCGAGGACGGGTTCAGGGGGAACGCCTCGTTCTTCCGCTACGCCCGTGACCTGGGCAATCCCAGGGGGGACATGTACGAAATCGGCCTCTGGGAGGACTGTATCGTGGAATCCGGCGACAACATCATGTACGCCATCAACATTCCCCAGGAGTCCGTCACCATCCCGGAAACCATGGACGGAATCCGGGCGGCCCTGAAAATGCAGCCGGATTCAAAATCGGCCACCGCCGAGACGAACAAGTACCTGGGCATGGCCAGGTGGAAGCAGGGCTGAGGAAGCGCGCGTCCCGGTTGACTTTTTTCCGTGTCACCGGGGCGCTACCGCAGCCGCGCCCCAGGGATGGTCTCCCGTGCAAGGTCCACCAGGGCCTCCGCCTGGGAATCCGTGTACGGGGCGAGGGCGTCGTAGGCCGGGTCCAGGCACCGGCCGTTCCTGAAGGGCGAAAAATACCAGGCCCCGTCCCTGGGGAGGAGCCGGGCGATCTCCCGGACGTCATCGGCGGTGACGAGTCCCGGCACAAGGACCGTGCGGAATTCCCGCTTCTCCGGCGGCAGGGCAGAGACGACGGCGATTGACTCCGTGATTGCCGCCCCCGCTCCGGAACCGTCCCCGGCCCCCGGTTGGGGCTCAAGGAGCCCGTACCGGGCGGGGGCGGTTTTTACGTCCAGGGCGACGTAATCGGGACAGGTGTCCGGCGAAGCAAGAAAGGACCTCAACAGGCCGGGACAGCACCCGTTTGTGTCGAGCTTGATAGCATAGCCCAGCCGCCGGGCGGCAGAAACGAGTTCTGCCGCCGCCGGAGACAACAAGGGCTCCCCCCCAGACAGGACCAGGCCTGTCAAAATTTTTTTCCGCCGATCAAGATGGGCAATAACTTCTGCGGCAGAGGCCGCATTTTTGTCCGGTAATGAGCCGGTTGCCAGTTCCGCGTTGTAGCAGTAGGGGCAGCGCAGGTTGCAGCCCCGAAAAAAAAACGCGGCCGCAACCCTGCCGGGGTAATCGACCAGACTGGTCTTTACCAGAACCCCGGCCGGCTTTTCTAAACACCTCAGACGGCGATAGCCTCCCTGGGAATGAGGGCCGCCAGTTCCTGGGCGTTCCGTGCCCTGGCGACTTCTTCCCCCGCCGGGTTATACATGATGACCGTGGGGGACGCAAAGACGTCCCGGGACTCGGCCATGGCAAGACCCTCCTCGGTGTCTACGTCCACGGTGACGCCCTTGAGGGCGGATGCCGCCAGATAGTCCCCCACGGGGGGGCAGTTGGGGCAGGTCTTGCGGGAATAGAATTCGTAGGCGCTGATGGTGCGCGCCAGGGCCTCCGACGCCTGGGCAAAGGAGACGGCCCTGGGGGGGGCGCAGCACCGGGACAACTCCCGGACCCGCTCGCCCTCGGCCATGGCGAATTCCTTTCTGTGTTTGAATTCGTCCTTCTTGCCCAAATTCCAGTTCCGCACGGACCGGTAGTAGCCCACGATGCGGGCGTACACCTCGGTTTCCGTGCCCTTGACCGCGCTGAGTTTTTCTTTTACCTGCGCGATGTCCCTGTCGATATCCGCAAGTGTTCGTTGTTGTTCCATAGGTTTCTCCACAACGCTAAATCTAGCGTACTTTTTATGATTTGTAAAGCCCTTTACACTATTTTCGGCACAAAAATTTATTTTTTTTAGTCCCCCCGGAGGCGGGCTGCCCCGCATAAAAATGCCGCGAAACGGGCGGAGGCCTTTACTTTTTCATCCCCCCGGTGGTATACTATCATATTTTAAGAGGAGTCACCCATGCAAAAGCAGAATTATTTTAACTCATTGCCCTGGCGGGAGGCGCGGCAGCAGCTCGGTCACTGCCGGTTCATGGCCAGGGAGGAATTCGCCGGGGGCACGGAGGCCCTCAAGGGCAAGAAGATCGTCATCCTGGGGTGCGGGGCCCAGGGCCTGCACCAGGGCATGAACCTCCGGGACAGCGGCCTGGACGTGTCCTACGCCCTCAGGGACCCGGCCATTGCGGAAAAACGCCAGAGCTGGAAGAACGCCGTGGAAAACGGCTTCAGGGCCGGAACCTTTGGGGAGCTCATCCCCCAGGCGGACCTGGTGGGGAATCTTACCCCGGACAAGCAGCACACCCCGGTGCTGGAAAAGGTCGTCCCCCTTATGAAGCGCGGGTCGGCCCTGTGGTACAGCCACGGGTTCAACATCGTGGAGGAGGGGATGCAAATCCGCAGGGACATCACCGTGGTGATGATGGCCCCCAAGGGCCCCGGCTCGGAGCTCCGCACCGAGTACCTCCGGGGGTTCGGGATTCCCACCCTTATCGCGGTGCATCCCGTGAACGACCCTGAAGGCAAGGGCATGGCAATCGCCAAGGCCCTGGCGGTGGGCACCGGCGGAAGCCGGGCGGGGGTGCTGGAATCGAGCTTTGTTGCCGAAGTCAAGAGCGACCTCATGGGGGAGCAGACGATTCTCTGCGGCATGTTGCAGACCGGCAGTCTCCTCTGTTTCGACAAGATGATAGAAAAGGGCGTCGACCCGGGGTACGCGGCAAAATTCGTGCAGTACGGCTGGGAGACCGTCACCGAGGCCCTCAAGTGGGGGGGCGTCACGGGCATGATGGACCGGCTTTCAAACCCCGCAAAACTGCGCGCCCACGCCCTCTCCCTGGAACTCAAGTCGATCATGAAGGACCTGTACTGTCACCACCAGGACGACATCATCTCGGGCACATTCAGCTCCGCCATGATGCAGGACTGGGCCAACGACGACCGGGACCTGCTCGCCTGGCGGGACGCCACGGGGAAAACCCCCTTCGAGCGCACCCCCGCGGGAACCATGGACATCCCCGAGCAGGACTACTTCGACCGGGGCATCCTGATGATCGCCATGGTCAAGGCCGGGGTGGAACTGGCCTTCGAGACCATGGTCGCCACGGGCATCAAGGCCGAGAGCGCCTACTACGAGTCCCTCCACGAGGTGCCCCTCATCGCCAACCTGATCGCCCGCAAGAAGCTCTACGAGATGAACAAGGTGATTTCCGACACCGCCGAATACGGGTGCTACCTCTTTGACAACACCTGCCGGGGGCTCCTGGGGCCCTTCATGCAAAAGATCGACACCGACGTCATCGGCAAGGGGTTGAATCTCAAGGATACCGCCGTGTCGAACCAGGAGCTGGTGCG
>JAISTZ010000079.1 GCA_031272345.1 Spirochaetaceae bacterium
CGGCTGAAAAAAACAACCCCCCCCCCCACACCGCACTTTTAGGCCCGGCTATTTTTTGCACAAGTCCCGTAATATGGTGCAACGATAAATCATCAAGAAGTGTATCTTCGTCATAAAACACCACATTGTCTTTTTGGGGTATCCTGTTTTTGATTGACCTATTGGCAAGCACAATTATCTTTCGCGGATTTATATTTTTTTCTATTTTATGCACAGTCAAAATTACATAATCAACATCCTTGGGTGCCACGGGTAATAAAACATCAAATAAAATATCCATCGCCAAACTCCGAAATATTTTGCATGTGTCCATCCTATCAAATCCCCCAGGAATGTTCAACTGCCAAAAAAAAGTAAGACAGGTATGCCGTCCCTGAAAATCCCCGCATCGATCCGTCCCTATGCCCGGCGCCGCCAGAACACCGGAAAGAACACGATGAGCGCCGCGTAGAGCTCCAGCCGGCCCAGGAGCATGACGAAGCAGAAGAGGAGCTTGCTTGGGGCGGAGAAGGAGGCGAAGTCGTCCACGTAGCCCCCGGCCCCAAAGGCGGGGCCGATGTTGCCGATCATGGAGAGGGCGCTGGTGAGGGCGGTGACCCCGTCGATCCGTTCCAGGGCAGAGACCGTCAGGGCGACGGCAAAGGCGACGGCCAGGTAGAAGGCGATGAAGGCCGCGGAGGAGAACACGTAGGCCCCGTCCAGGACCTTGCCGTTCACCCTGAGGGTGAAGACCCCCTGGGGATGGAGGGTGCGCTTGCACTCCTTGGCGGCCTGCTTGCCCAGGATGACCCAGCGGATCACCTTGACCCCCCCGGCGGTGGACCCCGCGCAGCCCCCGGCGAACATGAGGAAGAAGAGGACCATCTGGGCTGCGGGACGCCAGCGGGTGAAGTCGTCGGTGATGAATCCCGTGGTGGTGATGAGCGAGAGGGCCTGGAACAGGGCGTACCTGAGGGACTCGAGGGGGGAGCCCTTTTCCGGCAGAATCACCAGGGCAATCACCCCGGCAGCGGCCAGGACGAGGGCGCAATAGGCCTTGAGCTCGCTGTTCCCCGCGATTTCCCTGTACCGCCGGACGTACAGGGAGAAGTACAGGCTGAAGTTGACCCCCGCCAGGAACATGAAGACAACGCAGACAGCCTCGATCGCCGGGGACCGGTAAAAGGCGATGCTCTCGGTCCTGGTGGAGAACCCGCCGGTCCCCATGGTGGAGAAGGCGTGGGCGAGGGCGTCCGTGAAGTCCATGCCCAGAGCCATGAGGAGGACCGTCTGGAGGGCCGTGAGGCCGAAGTAGAAGAGCCAGAGAATCTTGGCGGTCTCGGCGATCTTGGGGGTGATTTTGCCCTTTTCCGGCCCCGTGGTCTCCGCCTTGATGAGCAGGAACCCGCTTCCCCCCAGGAGGGGGAGAATCGCCACCGTAAGGGCGACGATCCCCATACCCCCCAGCCAGTGGGTGAGGCACCGCCAGAGGTTGAGGCTCACCGGGAGGGGAGTCACCTCCCGGAAGATCGTCGCCCCCGTGGTGGTGAACCCGGAGAGGCTCTCGAAAAGCGCGTCCTGGGGGGCGCTTCCGGTGAGGACGAAGGGGAAGGCCCCGAGGATTCCCGCCAGGAGCCAGCACAGGCTCACGGTCACCAGGCCGCTCCGGGCCGACAGGGTGATTTTCTTTCCCCCGGTGAGGGCGAGAACCAGGACCCCGACCCCCAGGGCGGCCCCCATGGGCCAAAGGAAGGCCCCGATACAGGGGGACTCCCCATGAGCCAGGGCCGCCCCCAGGGGAATCCCCATGGCGAGGGCCACGATGGAAAGGAGGGCCGCGGCGATTCGGGCAAAGGAACGGAAAGGGCTGAGGACACCGGCGGGTTTAGGCATATTTCTTCCAGAATGAGGGCAGGCAGAGCACCAGGAGGGTGTAGAGCTCGAGCCGCCCCGCCAGCATGGCGAAACTGAACCACACCTTTACGGGCCCGGAAAAGAATCCGTAGTTCCCGTAGGGGCCCACCCTGCCGAGGCCCGGCCCGGCGTTTCCCACCAGGGCGAGTCCCGAGGAGATCGCCGTGAGCAGGTCCGCCCCGTCCAGGGCGGCGGCAAAGGCCGTCGCCGCCGCGAGCACGGCGTAGATGAACATGAAGGACGCCACCGAGTAGATGATGTCCTTGCGTCCCACCCGCTTGTTCAACCTGATGGTGAAGATCCCGTGGGGGTGGATGAGCCCCCGCACCTGGTTCCCGATTTGCTTGAACAGGGTGACCCAGCGGATCACCTTGACTCCCCCGGCGGTGGACCCCGAGGACCCGCCGACGAGGAGGAGCGCCAGGATGACCATCTGCCCGGCGGGGAGCCAGGCGGCGAAGTCCAGGGCGGCGAATCCCGTGGTGGAGATGACACAGGCTACGTGGAAGAAGGCCGAGTGGGCCGCCCTGGAAAGGGAGTCGAACTCGGGCAGCTCCGCCAGGGTCAGGAACACCGTGGCCGCGGCGATGATCCAGAGGTAGGCCCTGGTTTCCGTGTGCCTGAGGGCCTCCCTGAACTTTCCGGTGAGGATGTAGTAGAATTCCGTGAAGTTGATCGTGGCAAGAATCATGAAGACCGCGCAGATCGTCTCGATTGTGCGGGACTCGTAGTAGCCCAGGGAGAGGGTCCTGGTGGAAAATCCCCCGGAGGCGATCGTGGAGAATGCGTGGGCCAGGGCGTCGGGGAAATTCATCCCCGCCAGGAGGAGGAGAAGGGTCTGAATCACCGTGAAGGAGATGTAGAGGAGCCAGAGAATCTTGGCGGTGACGGCGATCTTGGGGGTCATCTTGAGTTTTTCGGGCCCCGGCGTTTCGGTCTTGATGAGCTGGAAGCCCCCGATGCCAAGGAGGGGAAGGAGGGCCACCGCCAGGGCGAGGATTCCCATGCCCCCGAGCCAGTGCATTTCGCACCGCCAGATGTTCAGGCTCACCGGCAGGGGGTCGATTTCCGCAAGGACCGTCGCGCCGGTGGTGCTGAACCCGGAGACCGCCTCGAAGAGCGCGTCCGGCAGGGTGGGGAAGTACCCGGAGAGCCGCAGGGGAATCATCCCCAGGAGGCTGGCGAAGACCCAGCACGAGGCGGCAATCACGTAGGCGTCCCGGATCGAAATCGGGATTTTGCGCCCCCTCCCGGCCAGAAACACCCCCAGCACGAGGACCAGGGAGCAGACCGGGGGAATCACAAAGAGGGGGACCATGGCGGTTTCCCCGTAAAAGACCGCAAAGGCCGCGGGGGCCAGCATGGACAGGGACACCACCGCCAGGAGGAAGGAAATCACCCTCAGGTATGACAAAAACGACACAGCTCCCCCGGTTAGCCGAAACGCTCCAGCACTTTCTCGTTCCCCTCGACCTGGGCGATGATTGCCACCTCGTCCCCCGGTTCGAGAACCGTGTTGCCGTCGGGAATCACATAGGCCGGGGCATTTTTTTTCTTCACCTCGATGACCAGGAAGACCCCGGGAACCGCGATTTCCTTGAGGGCCTTGCCCGCGACCTTCGCGCCGGGGAGGAGCTCGTATTCGATTATCTCCAGGTCGCCGTTGGAAATGGTGTGAATCCCCGTGACGCTCTTGCCCCGGAGACGGCCCAGAATCGTGTCCACCACCGCGTCCTTCAGGGGGATCGCCACGTCCGTGCCGATGTTCCGGGCTATCTGGGCGAATTCCTCGCTCCCCACCAGGGTGATCGTCTTTTGCACCCCCAGGGACTTGAGGTACCCCGACACGACGATGTTGAGCTCGTGGTTGTGGGTGGCGCAGATCACCAGGTCGAAGGCGGCGATGCCCTCCTCCACCAGGAAGCCGTCGTCCGTAACGTCCGCCCGGAACACGTGGGCGAAGGGGAATTTTTCCGCCGCGGCCTTGGCCCGGTCGTCGTCCTTGTCGATGATGACGAATTCCTTGCCGAAAGCTTTCCGTATCTTGAAGTACCGGGAAAAGAGATTTTTTTTCTGCTGCTGCTGGGCCAGGTTCTCCGCGATGATCGCCCCGATACGGCCGGCCCCCACCAGGGCTATCTTGTTGAAGGCCCGCACCGGGGAGCCCGCCAGTTCCAGGAAGTGGGGGATGTGTTTTTCCAGGGTGACGATGCCGAGCACGTCCCCGGCGTGGATACCCGTGGCTCCGGAGGGGAGCTTGGCGTCGTCGTTCACCTCGATGTAGGCGATCAGGCACTCCCGGTCGGTGATCTGCCGGACCTCCAGCACCTTGATTCCGTCGAGGCGGCTCCCGGTTTCCACGGTGACTCTGGTGAGCACGTAGTCGGACCCCCCGAAGGCGAGCACATTGGCCGAGGCCCCGTATTCCACGGCACGGATAATCGCCTGGGCAGCCTCCACGTCCGGGTGCACCATGGCGTCTATGCCGTAGAGGGGCCGCCCCCGTCCCTGGAAGGCCGCGGCGTATTTGTCCAGGGCCGCCTTGGTGTTGGCATAGTATTCGTAGTTCCGCACCCTGGCGATTTTGAGCACCCTGGGGTAGACCGCGTCTACCAGGGAGCAGGTAATCATATTGACCTCGTCGGAGTCTGTGAGGGCCACCAGGGCGTCGGCTTTGGCGATTCCCGCGTCCTCCAGAGTGGTCAGGCTGTTCCCGTCGGACTGAATCACCATGCAGTCAAGGCGGTTGGAGGCGTGGCGCACGATTTCCGAGTCGTGTTCGATTAAAACCACATCATTTTTCTCGGAAATCAGCCGCCGGGCGAGCTGGGTGCCCGTGAATCCCGCGCCGATAATGACGATTTTCATGGGCAAAATCTACCACAAAGGGACGGGCATGGCAAGGCGTCCCCCTGGCGCCAGGCACATGCGCCTGGCGCCTAATCCCCGCCCCACGAATAGGGATTCACCCCCGGCCAGGAAGTTTCCCCATTGGGGCCGGAGAAGGAGCCGCCGCTTCCAGACCTGCCGGGGCCGACACCCGGTGCGTAAGCGCCGCCGGTGGCCGTGCCGCTGCCGCCGGTGATGGTGACATTCACTGAACCGTAAATACCGCCGCCGATGCCCGCCCCGCTATTCCCGCCTGTGGCGGTTACCGTGCCGCCTGAAATCGTGACGGAACCGGAGGCGTCCGCCATGCCCGGACCGGGGCCGATGCCCGGAGCGAACGTGCCGCCATGGGCGGTTACAGCGCCGCCCTTTATGCTGACGGTTCCGGTCTCCGCGTAGTTTCCGCCGCCGATACCCGCGCCGTTGTAACCGCCGGTTGTGGTGATTGCGCCGCCGTAGATGGTTATCGTTCCCGCGCCCGTTCCGCCTGCGCCGCT
Source organism: Spirochaetaceae bacterium (assembly GCA_031272345.1). Classification (GTDB taxonomy): domain Bacteria; phylum Spirochaetota; class Spirochaetia; order Treponematales; family Treponemataceae; genus JAISTZ01. The sequence goes on from JAISTZ010000079.1 coordinate 5,280, forward strand.
CCCCCGGCTGCCGATGCCCGCGCCATTGCCCGAATTGTTGCTGCCGGTGTTCCCCGCCGTCACGGTGAGTGAGCCGTTTTCTCTGCGGCCGCTCAGCTCCGTGCCCGCATTGGATCTGGCCGCGCTGTCTACGACGAGGGTGGTGCCTGCCGGAGCGTGGATGCCCGGATAGACGCCCGCAGAGGTGAGCACATTCGTCCCGGCGAGGAGCAGGGTTACTGCTGCGCCGTCCCCTATGTCAAAGGCCGCGTTGGCCGTGCCGCTTACGTTGACGAAGGCGTCGTGCAGGGTCACCGTGGCGGTCGCGTTGGAGGCCACGACAATGCGGTTCTCCGTGGTGATTCCTATGAAGGTCACGGCGGCGTTGTTCTGGACGGTGAACACCTTTGCCGCGCTGTTGTAGGACCACCCCGCCCCGGAAGAGGCGGCGCTCATGCCGGCATCGATCGCGGACCCCTGGGCATCCCCCCACTTTACGTAGTAGTGTTTTTCTCCGTCGCTCCCCGCCGGTACCGTTGTTACAAAATTCCCCGAAAGCCCCTCGTTGTCGAACCAGCCGAGGAAGACATAGCCGTCCCTGGTCGGCCTGGGCAGGGTGTAGGGCTCGTTGTTGTAGTCGCGGAATTCCGTGACCTCGTCGCTTTCCCCGTTCAGGACGCCCCCGTTCAGGTGGTAATTGATCGTCAAGACGTGGTAGTTATCTTCGGCCGCGTAGAGGACGCTGCCTGAGTGCGTGCCGCTGCCGGTTGGGGTCCCGCTGCCTGAGTTGTAGTAAATATCTCCGTTGATTGTGCCGTCGTTGATGATGATTCCGTCGTTGATAAGATGGCCGCCTGTGACCAGGGTCCAGCCCGCGGGAATCCGCAGGGTGACGCCTGCGGGGATGCGGAGGCGCTCGTTCAGGGTGATGGTATTGTCGCCGAAGGACAGCTCAGTGTCGCAGACCACCAGGTCGCTGTGGTTGGTTTGGTACCAGCCGGATGGGACGTTGTTCACGAACACCACCGCCGTTGAATCAGCGGGGCGGACGAGGGTGTTGATCGCGCTGGGGCAGATGACGACACCGCCCCTGGCGGTGAGGGTCCCGCTGATGGTGTTGTCATTCAAATAGGGATCATTTTGTGCGATGAGTACGCCCCCCAGCATGGTGACATTGCCCTGGATGGCGGGAGGCCACCAGTGAGCGCTGTTTCCCCTCGCGATGAAGGTTCCCCCGGTGCTGCGGCTGCTCGTTGCCAGGTCGCCGGGGTTCTCACTTGCGGCGCTGTCGATGACCGTCACCGGCGCGGCTATGAGGGCGGCAGTCCCGTAATCCGACCCGGTCCAGCCGCCGGCGCTGCTTGCCCCTTCAAGGAGCAGGGTAACCTGCGCCGCCTGGGAGGCGTCGATACCTCTATACGTTTCCGAACCATACGTTGATGTTCCGAGGGTCATGTTGTTAAGGGTCAGTATCGCCGCAGCGCCGGAGGCCACCGAAACGCTGTTCGGTGTCGGGCCGCCCGTGAGGGTCAGATTCGCACCGTTTTGAATGGTGATCGTGCTGTTGGCGTAGGACCACCGGGGCCCTGAAGCGCCGGGGCTGGCCACATTGACCACAGGGGGAATCTGCCACCAGGTCCAGAACTCCCTTGGCCCGGCGCTCCCCGGCGGGAGCGACGCAACCTCAGCCCCCACGCAGTCCGCGTCTTCGTACCACCCCATGAAGACCCTGTCCGGCGGGAGGGGCACGGGGAGCGTGTAGGGCAGCTCATCGGTCCGGTAGGTCACGAGGGTTTCGCCCTCCGTATACCCCTCCATAGCC
>JAISTZ010000087.1 GCA_031272345.1 Spirochaetaceae bacterium
TGAGCGACATCGAAACCTGCAAAAAATGGCCCTTCCCGGAGGTGCTTCACGACATAGCCGGGGCGCTCAATGTCGAAATCTACGAACTTTTCAAGCCGGAGAAGGCCGTTGAACACTCTGCCGGGGAAACCCTCGTCCAGTACAGCGAAGACACCATCCTTCTGGTAAGAAAATCCTGCGCCGCCCTTGAACATTCCCTCGAAGCCCTGCTGAAAAAATACACCTGACAGGTTTTGTCTCTTAGTTGATGTACGTCTCCAGGCGCCACACACGTTATGTGAGTTTTAGCGCCGGTCGGGGCGGTAGCTTAGTATATGACCTATATAGAGTTAGGTCATTAGCGGATGATGGGAGTCGATCCCACGTCTCCAGCTTGGAGGGCTGGGGTAATAGCCGTTATACGACATCCGCATAAAAGACTTGTGGGGCAACCGGCCGGATTGCCGAACAAGCCAAATATACCGAAAAATCAAAATACAGTCAAGGGCTCTTGAAATTTTTGGCCGGGTGGTATAGTATCTTTTTCACCATAAAGCAGGAGGACGATGATGATATACCGCGAATACGGCAAAACCGGCGTTAAGGTATCCCTTTTGGGCTTTGGGGGGATGCGGTTTTCCGAGATAGACACCCACGAGGCCTGCGCGGCCATGATGGTAAAGGCCGCCCGGGGGGGAGTCACCTATTTCGACACGGCTCCTGATTATTTCGGCATAAAGAGCGAGCAGGTCTTCGGCCTGGGCTTTAAAGAGCTGCGGAGGCTTGGGCTCCCGTATGTTGTCGCCACAAAGACCTTCAAGACCACAGAAAAGGACATCCGCGCCGAGCTTGATTCACAGCTCAAGCGCCTCGGCGTAAGCGCCATCGACTTTTACCACGTGTGGTGCATCCTCAGCCCGGCAAACTGGGAGACCCGCAAAAAAGACGGCATCCTCGAGACCTTCGCAAAACTCAAGGAAGAGGGACTCATCAAGCACATCTGCGTGTCGAGCCACCTGATTCAGGAGGACATTGAGGATTTCCTGTCGTCGACCCCCTTCGAGGGCGTACTTTTCGGGTATTCGGCCTACAACTACAAGACCCGGCAGCGGGCGTTCACGGCCATCCGCAAAAAGAACCTCGGCGCGGTGGTGATGAATCCCCTGGGGGGCGGCATCATCCCCCAGCACCCGGAGCTCTTCGGCTTCGTCAAGCGCACACCGGAACAGCCGGCGGTCGAGGCGGCCCTGCATTTCCTCTGGGACCACAGGGACATCACGACCACCCTGGTTGGTTTTTCACGGGAACCGGAAGTAGACGAAGCTCTGGAAGCGATTAACACCTACCGGCCCCGCACGGAGGGGGAACTCGCGGCGGTCATGGCGCGGGCCGAGGGCTCCATGGAGGGCCTCTGCACGGGGTGCGCCTACTGCGACGACTGTCCCCAGGGCATACCGATTCCAAAGTTCATGGACGCCTATAACCAAAAGATGCTTGCCCCGGAAAAGGGCGACGAGGTCCTCAAAACCCGGATGTTCATGCACTGGGGAGTCTCCCGGAAGGTGGCGGCGAAGTGCGTGGCCTGCAAGCAGTGCGAGAACGCCTGCACCCAGCACCTTCCCATCATCGAGCGTTTAAAAGAAATATCGAAGATAGCATAAAACCAAAGGAGGTTTGACAGCATGTCAAAAAAACAAGTCTACTTCTTCGGCGAAGGAAAAGCCGAAGGCGCGGCCGCCATGAGGGACATCCTGGGCGGTAAGGGCGCAAATCTTGCCGAGATGACCAACCTGGGGATACCCGTCCCGCCGGGGTTCACCATTTCCACCGAGGTTTGTGACGAATACTACAAACACAACAACCAATACCCCGAGGGGCTCCGGGAAGAAGTCCTGGCGAACCTTGAGCGGCTGGAGGGGATGATGGGCAAGAAGCTCGGCGACCCCAGGGACCCGCTCCTGGTGTCGGTCCGTTCAGGGGCCGCGGTATCCATGCCCGGCATGATGGACACGATCCTGAACCTGGGCATGAACGACCGGGCCGTCCTCGGGCTTGCGGAAAAAACCAGAAACCCCCGGTTTGCCTGGGACGCCTACCGCCGGTTCATCCAGATGTACGGGGACGTGGTGATGGAAGTGCCCCATGAAAAATTCGAAGAGGCCATCGCGGCGGCCAAGCGAAGGCGGCAGGTGAACCTGGACACGGAACTGGACGAAACGGACCTGCGGAGTCTGGTCGCCATTTACAAGGAACTCATAAAAAAGCATACAAAAAAGGAATTTCCCCAGAAACCCCAGGACCAGCTCTGGGGGGCCGTCAATGCGGTGTTCGGCTCCTGGATGAACGAGCGGGCCATAAAATACCGGGACCTGAACGAGATAAAAAACCTCAAGGGCACGGCGGTGAACGTGCAGTCCATGGTGTTCGGCAACTTCGGGAACGATTCCGGCACGGGGGTGTGCTTCAGCCGGGATCCCTCCACGGGCAAGAACGAGTTTTACGGCGAATACCTGATGAACGCCCAGGGTGAAGATGTGGTTGCGGGAATCAGGACCCCGGAAAAGATCGCGTCCCTGGCAAAGAAAAATCCCCAGGTCTACGGGGAGCTGGTGGCCATAAAAAACAAGCTTGAACACCACTTCCACGACATGCAGGACATCGAATTCACCGTATACCAGGGGAAGCTGTTCATCCTGCAAACCCGGAACGCCAAGCGCACGGGAATCGCTGCGGTAAAGACCGCCGTGGACATGGTGGCCGAGGGACTCATCGACAAAAACCAGGCCGTCATGCGGGTTCAGCCCGGGGACATCGACCAGTGCCTGCACCCGATGATCGACCCCAAGGGACTCAAGGGAAAGAGCGCCCTCACCAGGGGCCTCAACGCCTCCCCCGGGGCTGCCTGCGGGCGGATCGTGTTCACCGCCAGGGATGCGGAAATCTGGCACAAAAACAAGGAAAAGGTGCTCCTGGTGCGGAAAGACACCAGCCCCGAAGACATCGGCGGCATGGCCGTGTCCCAGGGCATCCTCACCTCCACCGGGGGCATGACGAGCCACGCGGCGGTTGTGGCCAGGGGCATGGGGACCCCCTGTGTCGCCGGGGCAAGGGAAGTGAGCGTCAGGCCCGGCAAAATCGTCCTGGTCGGCAGACAGACCTTCCACGAGGGGGACTGGCTTACGATCAACGGCGCCACCGGCGAGGTCTTCGGGGGCCAACTGCCCCTGCTGACCCCCAAAATTTTCGACGAGCTGAACACCTTCCTGGGGTGGTGCGATGCGGTGCGGGCACAGGCGGTGCGGAAGACTCCCTCGGGCGTAATCGAGGGCTACGGAGTCCGCTGCAACGCGGACCAGCCGGAGGACGCAAAACGGGGCTTCGCCTACGGAGCGGAGGGTATCGGCCTCTGCCGCACGGAACACATGTTCTTCGACAAGGCAAAGCTCATTCACTTCCGGGCGATGATTCTTGCCGAAAACGTTGACGAGCGCAAAAAGGCCCTCAAAAAAATTCTCCCCCTCCAGAAAAAGGACTTTGTGGGGATTTTCAAGGTCATGGAAGGCAAGCCCGTCACGATTCGCCTCCTTGACCCGCCCCTCCACGAATTCGTGCCCCACACGAAGGAGGAGATCGCGGAGCTGGCGGAACACCTGGGGGTCACCGCCAAGGCCCTCCACCCCAAGATCGACCGGCTCCACGAGACGAACCCCATGCTCGGCCACCGGGGCTGCCGCCTGGCGGTCACCTACCCGGAGATCTACGACATGCAGGTTGAAGCCATCGCCCAGGCAACGGCGGAGTGCCTCAAGGGGGGCTACCCGGTGCTGCCGGAAATCATGATTCCCATCGTCATAAGCCGGAGGGAACTCAGGCTGCTCAGGCCCAGGGTCGAAAAAATCCTGCGGGAGGTGAGCAAAAAACAGGGGGTGGAAATCCCCATCAAAATCGGCACCATGATCGAAGTCCCCAGGGCGGCCCTCACCTCAAAGAAGATTGCCGAATACGCGGATTTCTTCAGCTTCGGCACCAACGACCTCACCCAGTTGACCTACGCCTTCAGCCGGGACGACGCGGCCTCCTTTGTGCCGAGCTACCTGGAACAGCACCTCATGGACGTGGACCCCTTCAAGTCCCTGGACGAAGACGGGGTAGGGGAGCTCATGCGGATTTCCATCGAGGCCGCCAGGAGTTTCAAACCGGAGATAAAACTCGGCATCTGCGGCGAGCATGGCGGTGACGCCACAACCATTGATTTTTGCTACAGAATCGGCATGAACTATGTTTCCTGCTCGCCCTTCCGGGTGCCCCTGGCGCGCCTTGCGGGCGCCCAGGCCGTCCTGCGGAACAGCTGACGGAACAACGCTGAAAAGCATCGTGTTTTTCAGCGTTGTCCCCCTTTACCTCAGGTACACCATGAGGAGCATGACGTCCGAGTTGCGTATTCCGGAAATGCGGCTCGCCTGACCCAGGGTGAGGGGCCGGATCTTTTCCAGCTTCTGCCTGGATTCCGAAGAAAGACCCGGGATGGCGGCGTAGTCGAAGGACGGAGGAATTTTCGCGTTTTCCATACGGCGGAGCTTTTCTATGCGCCGGTCCTGTTTTTCGATGTAGTGCTCGTATTTTTTGTCCACCAGGGCGGCCTCCCAGAGGGCCTGGGAGAAGCCGGGGTTTTTTGCTTCCGGGTTTTTCGCCAAGAGGGAGAGAATTTCCGCTTTGAGGGCCCCCTTGTTCCGCACCGCCTCCGCCTGGGCCTGGGTTTTCAGCCCCGATTCAAAGCCCTTCTCCGTAAGCCGCATGTCCGCCGTGTCGTGGCGCAGTTGGAGCCGGTATTCGGCCCGGGCCGTGAACATGCGGTAGGGCTCCTTTGTCCCCAGGGTGACCAGGTCGTCTATGAGGACCCCGATGTAGGCCTCGTCCCGGCCCAGAACCAGGGGCTCGTAGGCCGGGGGAGGGGAGTCTGCGGTCCTGTCAGCCCCGGACGCGATGTGCGCCCTTGCGTACCGGGCGGCGTTTATCCCCGCCACAATCCCCTGTCCCGCGGCTTCCTCGTAGCCCGACGTCCCGTTGATTTGCCCCGCCGCAAAGAGCCCCCCCACGGGTTTTGTCTCCAGGGAGGGGAAGAGTTGGGTTGGGTCCAGGTAGTCGTACTCCACCGCATAGGCCGGCCTGGTGATGATCGCGTGGGCAAAACCCGGCAGGGTGCGCAGGAACCGGTCCTGCACGTCCTCCGGGAGGGACGAGGAGAACCCGTTGAGGTAGATTTCTTCCGTGGAAAGCCCCTCCGGTTCAACAAAGAGCTGGTGCCGGTCCCGTCCGCTGAATCGAATCACCTTGTCCTCGATGGAGGGGCAGTACCGGGGGCCCACGCCGCTGATCCTGCCGCTGAAAAGGGGGGAGCGCCCGATGTTCTCCCGGATGATGCGGTGGGTTTCTTCGTTTGTGTAGACCAGGTGACAGGGGACCGAGGGCCGGTCGACCGCGTTGGTATCGAAGGAGAAGGGCAGGGGCGGCAGGTCACCCTCCTGAATTTCAAGAAGAGAAAAATCCACCGATTTTCTGAGCACCCTCGGCGGGGTGCCGGTCTTGAGCCGCCCCAGGGTGAACCCCAGCCGTCTGAGGGCGTCGGTCAGGCCGAAGGCGCCCCCTTCACCGAGCCTTCCCTGGGGGGCCTCCCACCGACCGATGAAAATTTTCCCCCCAAGAAAGGTCCCGGTGGTGAGCACACAGGCCCTGCACGGGATCCGCCTGCCCCGCTCGGTGACAATAGCCTGAAGTATCCGCCGTTCCCCAGCCGGGGCGGTTTCGATGTCCGAGGCCGTGTCCTGGAGGATGTGCAGGCGCTCCTGTTTTTCCAGGACCGACCTGGCCAGGGTGGAGTAGAGGAGCTTGTCCGCCTGAGCCCTGGGGGCCTGCACGGCGGGGCCCTTGCTTTTGTTGAGCATCCTGAACTGAATCATCGAATTGTCGATCAGGCGGGCCATCTCGCCGCCCAGGGCGTCCACCTCCCGCACGATGTTCCCCTTGGCTATGCCGCCGATGGAGGGATTGCAGGACATCCGGGCGATGGAATCTATCGTTTGGGTGACGAGGATGGTCTTCAGATTGTTCCGGGCGCAGGCCAGGGCCGCCTCAATGCCCGCGTGGCCGCCTCCCACAACCGCCACATCAAAAAAATCACTCGCCATGGGGATAAAAATACCCCCTTTGGGGACTAATGGCAATTGCCCTGCCCGTAGTAGGCGTTTGCGCCGTGTTTACGCGTGTAGTGCTTGGCGGTGATGTAAGCGGGGAGGGGCTTTGCCGCCGGGTTGATCCCCAGGGTGAGGGCGGCCATTTTGGCGATTTCCTCAAGCACACAGGCGTGATAGACCGCCTTTTCCGCGCTTTCCCCCCAGGCAAAGGGCCCGTGCCCCGCCACGAGGACCATGGGCGTTTCCACGGGCGAAAGGCCCAAATCCCGGAAGGTGTCCGCGATTAACACGCCGGTTTCCTCCTCGTAGTTCCGCTTTACGGCGTCCTCCGTCAAAAACGCCGTGCAGGGAACCGCAAAGGCCGCGTGGTCCGCGTGGGTGGTGCCCAGGAGGGGGATGCTCCTGGCGGCCTGCGCCCAGGCCACTGCGTAGGGCGAGTGGGTGTGGGTGATTCCCCGGATGCCGCCGCCGGAAAACCTGCGGTACAGGGCCAGGTGGGTGGGCATGTCCGAGGAGGGCCGGAGCTTTCCCTCCACAACGCCGCCGTCCAGGTCAAGGACGACCATATCCTCGGGCCGGAGCGCGTCGTAGGGTACACCGGAGGGTTTTATGGCAAAGACTCCGGCGGCGGCGTCAAAGGCCGACACATTGCCCCAGGTATACATCGCCAGACCTCG
>JAISTZ010000088.1 GCA_031272345.1 Spirochaetaceae bacterium
GTCTGGATGTCGTCGTTGTCGATGCCGCCCTGAATCAGCGTGATGTTCGGGTAGTTCTTCTTGAAGTAGTCAAAGTAGTAGTTGTAGCGGGCCTCGTGGTTGGGAGCCGTGGGAACGCCGCGCATAACCGCCACCTTGCCCTTGCCGCCGATGACCTTGGCAAGATACTGGGCCGCAACCCGGGCCTGGTCCGCGGAGGGGCTTCCCACCTGGGGGATGCCTGATTCCACGGGCGCTTCCGCGTCAAAGAAGACCACGGAGATGCCCTGCTTGCGCACTTCCTCCACCACAGCGGCGGTGCCGTTGTAGTCCAGAAGGTCTATCACGATGCCCGCGGGCTTTGTGGCCGCGGCCTGCTGGATGATTTGGTTTTGCAGGGCCACGTCCGCTGTTTCCGGAGCGCGGTAGTCAATCACCACGGGCCGGTTAATCTGGGCGCTGAGCTCCTGGGCCGCGATTTTTGCGTAGTTGTTGAAGTCGTCAAACCAGGGGTGCACAACCTTGGGCACAACCACGATGCGGAGTTCTTTGCCGGCCGGAGCGGCGGGCGCTGAGGCGGCCTGGGCCGGAGCGCTTTTTGAACAACCAAACGCCGCAAAGCACAGGGCCGCGGCCGCCAAGGCGAGACAGAACCTCGCCGCAAGGACAGTTTTCCTCGTCATTTTTTCCTCCTTAGAATTAAGCCCGGCCCACGGAAACTTTTGTTTTATCCGTGAAATTTTATCGCCGAAGCAAAATCAATTGTTCCTTTATTGTATCACCGGTGTTTAAAAAACACAAGCTCTTTTTTCAAATTTTTGCATACATGGACGCGGACATCCGGTATTTTTGTTCCTGCCAGGAACTTTTGTTCGTTTTTTCCTTGACAACCCGCTCCTTCCTGGTATAATTGAACCCAGGCGTTGCCGAAACCATCGAATTAAGGAGGAACTATGAGTAACAAGGAACGTATTGAAAGTTGTCTAAAAAAAGGGGAGGGCATCTTCAGGCTCAACCCCACATTCATCCCCCGGCCCTTCGGCGTGGAAGGCAGACGGCTGCGGCTGCATCCGGACGACTACTTCGCCTACGGGCTTGAGCGCGGGTCAATCAAGGAGCGGTGGATGTCGTCCACCAATGTGGCCCAGAACGGACCCTTGGCGGGGCCCGAGGAGGGTTTGAGCTTCGTGGCGGTGGATTACGGCTCGGACGAAAAATTCAGCTTAAAGGAAGCGATTGCCGCCCTGGGCGCTTCGATAATCGGCGGCGAATTGATGCAAAAATACAACGGGTTCCCGGTGTTCTCCAAGTTTTACGACCTTAAAACCCCGCTCTTCCATCACCTTCACCTGGACATGGAGGCCGCGGCGCGGGTGGGCAAGCTCGGCAAGCCCGAATGTTACTATTTCCCCCGGCAGTTCGCCAGCCACACCGGCGAGATGAACGCCACCTATTTCGGCTACGACCCGGACACCAAGCCTGAGGAGGTAAAACAGCGGCTCCTGGACTACAACAAGGGTGACAACCGCATCACGGAGCTCTCCCGGGCCTACCGGATCGAACTGGGCACGGGCTGGTACTCCCCGGCGGGGGTGATTCACGCCCCCGGCTCGGTGATGACCTACGAGCTCAACTGGAACGGGGACGTCAATTCGGTGCACGAAAACGTCGTTTCGGGGGTAACCTACTCCCGGGACTTCCTCACGGGTGAGTGCCCCCCGGACAAGAAGGACGACATCGACTACATAATGAGCCTCCTGGACTGGGACAAGAACACGGACCCCCATTACAAGAAGCATTTCAGCCGGAGGCCCATCACGATTGTGTCCAACGGCGACTACGAGGAAAAATGGGTCTCCTACGCCAACGACGGGTATTTCGGCGCCAAGGAACTGTCCGTGTTCCCGGGCAAGTCCGTCACCATAAAGGAGCCCGTTGCCCACGGGGTCATCTTCATCCAGGGGCACGGCAAGTTCGGGCCCTTCCTCTGCGAGGCTCCGGGGATGCTCCGGTTCGGCCAGCAGAGCGCGGACGAATACTTTGTCTCGGAAGCGGCGGCCAGGAAGGGCATCGTCATAACGAACAACAGCCCGGCGGAGCCCCTGGTCATGCTGAAGAGCTTCGGCCCGAATCATCCGGACATTCCCGCAAAGGTTCCCGGGCAGTAAGCTCAAGGCTTGAGTATGGATTTCGAGGAAGAGCTCTGCGCAAAGGCCGCGTGGTATTACTACCTGGAGAACAGGACCCAGCAGAATATCGCGCAGCTTTTGGGGGTTTCCCGTATGCGGGTGATCCGCCTGCTGGAGAAGGCCCTGCGGAGCGGGATCGTGCAGTTCAAGATACGGGAAGACAGCGCCCGGCGCATGAAGGCGGAAAAACTTCTCATGGAAAACTACGGCTTAAAGGGCGCCATGGTGATTCCCGCTCCGCCCAACGCGGGCATCGCCGAAATCAACGACATCATCGCCGACGGGGCAGCCATGTACATCGCCTCCAGGATGACTCCCGACAGCTTCATCAACATCGGCTACGGGGACACCGCGGGGAAGACCCTGAACAGCCTGGCGAAGATAGCGGAACACCCCATCTCCTGCGTCTCCCTCACCGGCGGGGTCGGCCTCTACCTGCCCAACGCCCGGTCCAGCACCTTCAACGCCCGGCTCTTCCTGATCCCGGCCCCCTTCATCGTGTCCTCCCCGGAGATGGCCTCCGCGGTGCGGGAGGAGGGGCCGGTGCAGGAGGTCCTGCGGATGACCGCCCTGTCGTCCTTCACCATCGTGGGAATCGGCGGCATGAACGACGGGGCCACCATCCTCAACATGGGGGTCATCACCAAGAGCGATTTCCTGTACCTCAAGATGAAGGGGGCCATCGGGGACATCCTCTGTCACTTCATCGACAGGAACGGCGCGGTGATCGACACGCCCTTTGAAGACAGGCTCATCAGCGTAAGGCTGGACGCCCTCAAGTCCCTGCCCAACGTGATCGCCTGCGCCGCGGGAAAGGAAAAACGAGAGGCCATCCGGGGGGTGCTCAAGCTCGGGTGCATCGACACCCTCATCACCAGCGAGGACACCGCGGACTGGCTCAATACAAACACAAAGGAGGAATCATGACAGACGCCAATTTAATGGCAATCGACGCGGGGACCGGCAGTGTGCGGGCCGTGGTGTTCGACCAGGAGGGCAACCAGCTCGGGTGCGTGCAGCGGGAATGGTTCCACCGGGAGGACCCCCGCTATCCCGGCAGCATGGACTTCGACTGGAACACCAACTGGGGCCTGGTCTGCGAGTGTGTGCGGGGAGTCCTTTCGGAAACGGGAATCCCCCCGGCAAAGATAGCTGCGGTGTCCACCACCTGCATGAGGGAGGGCATCGTCCTCTACGACGCAGGGGGGGACGAAATCTGGGCCTGCGCCAACGTGGACGCCCGCTCCGGGGACGAGGTGGCGGAGCTGAAGCGGATTTCCTCCGGCCTTGAGCGGGACCTCTACCTGGAGTCCGGGCAGACCTTCGCCCTGGGGGCCCTCCCCAGGCTCCTCTGGGTCAAAAACAAGCTGCCCGGTGTCTACAAAAAAATCGCCCGGCTGGGCATGTTCAACGACTGGCTCATCTACCGGCTTTCCGGGGTGCTGGCGGTGGAGCCCAGCAACGGGTCCACCACGGGGCTCTTCAACCTGGCGACCCGTTCCTGGGACAAGACCATAGCGAAGCGCTGCGGCCTCAGGGACGACATCTTCCCGGACACGGTGGAGTGCGGGACTTTGGTGGCCAAGGTGTCCCCACGGGGAGCGCGGGAATCGGGCCTGGCGGAGGGAACGCCCCTGGTTGCCGGAGGGGGGGACTGCCAGCTCGGCACCATCGGCGTGGGGGTGGTGGACAAGGCGGAGGCCGTGGTCTTCGGGGGCAGCTTCTGGCAGTACGAATTCAACACCGCCTCCGGGGCGACCTCCCCCAAATGCGACGTGCGGGTGAATTGCCACGCCCTGCCGGGGTTCCTGCAATACGAGGCCCTGGCGTTCAACCCGGGCCTGGTGATGCGCTGGTACAGGGACGCCTTCTGCCAGGAAGAGAAGCGCCTGGCCGCGGAGCGCGGGATCGACCCCTACGCGCTTCTGGACGACCAGGCCCGGAAGGTTCCACCGGGATGCAACGGCATGATCTGCTCCTTCTCGGACGTGATGAACTACATCAACTGGAAGCACGCGGCCCCGTCGTTCCTGAATTTCGCCCTGGACCCGGAAAAATTCAACAAATACACCTTCTACCGGGCGGTGATGGAGAACGCGGCCCTTGTCACCCTGGGGCATATACGCCTGGTGAGCGAGGCCACCGGGGAAACGCCGCAGAAAATCACCTTTGCCGGGGGCGCGGCAAAGAGCAGGCTCTGGCCGCAGATTGTGGCGGACGTGTTCAACCTGTCCGTGGAGGTCCCCAGGGTAAAGGAAGCCACGGCCCTGGGCGCGGCCATCATGGCCGGCAAGGGAATCGGCCTTTACGGCGACATCCGGGAAACCGCCCGGAGAATCGTCAAAATAGAAAAAACCTACACCCCCGCGGCCCACGAAGTCTATGCGGAATCCTATGCCGCATGGAAGGCCGCCTACAAGAGTCAGCTTGACCTTGCGGACAGGGGAATAACAAAACACATGTGGGCTGCGCCGGGACTCGGCGGCAAGTAGGGAGGTACAAATGTTTATCGTAGACGAAAAGGACCGGGAATACCGCAACGGGGACAACGGCCCCAAGTATCTGATGCAGGGCCCGCGCATGAATTTTGCCGTGGTGCAGTTCATGCCCGGGCAGGATTTCCGGGCGCACTACCACAATGTAATGGAAGAAAACTTCTACATCCTCGAAGGGACCGTGCTCATTGTGGTGGACGGGGTGTCGTACACCCTCACCAGGGGGCAGTTCATCCACGTGGAGCCCGGGGAGGTGCATTACGTTATAAACCGCTCCGGCGCGCCCGTTAAGATGGTCTCAAGCCTTGCGCCCTATCAGGAAAAGGACAAAATCGAGGTGGACAACCCCGTGGTGTAGGCATGGTGCCAGGCACATGCGCCTGGCACCGGGGGCTAAAACAGATCCAACTGGGGGCTGGGCTTCTCCTGCTTCCGGGCGCGGCGCCGGGTTTCCGACAGGGGGATCAGCCGGTCGAGCCTGCCCAGGAAGCGGCTGGGGGGACTCTGAAACAGCCGCCCCTGAAACAGCCGCTTCCTGGCCCATGAAAGATAGAGCCCCGATTGGGCCCGGGTCATGGCCACGTAGAGGAGCCGCTGTTCCTCCTCGATGTGTTCCTTTTTGCGGTCCCCCTTCCCGTACAGGGTGAAGGGGAGGATGCCCTCTTCCAGGGCGGGCACGAACACGTGGTCAAACTCAAGACCCTTTGCCGCATGAATCGTCATGATCCGCACCCCCCCGGTCTGCACGGAGGCGAGGACGGAATCCGGCTCCTCCTCCTCGCGCCAGGATTCTTCACCGGAGAGCTTGTAGGGGATGCCGTGGTCGATCAGGGCCTTGGCGATGGGAGCGGCCAGACCGGACGCCCGGAGCAGAATCGCGATAGAATCCATGTCCACGGACCCGGCGGGGGATTCCGATGCGCCGCTGTCGATGGCGAAGAATGAGGCCCCCCCGATCAGGGTGGAAATCCTCCG
>JAISTZ010000089.1 GCA_031272345.1 Spirochaetaceae bacterium
TTTTTTTCCTTCCCTATGACCCCTACGCCATGGATGCGTCCCAAAAACTCAAGGCCCCCTCCGTCTCCCACATCTTCGGCGCCGACAACCTGGGGCGGGACATCTTTTCCCGCACGGTCCTGGGGGTGCGGTATTCCCTCTTCTTTGCCGCCTCCGCCCTGGTTCTGAGCTTTTCCGCGGGGTGCGCTGTGGGGCTCTTCTCCGCCTTTGCGCCCCGGCTGGCGCAGCAGGTCATCATGCGCCTCCTCGACGCGGTGAACGCGATTCCCGCCTCCCTCCTGGCCCTGGCCCTGGTGACGGTGTTCAAAAAGGGGGCCTTCCCGCTGATTCTCTCCATGGCTATCGTGTTTTTTCCGTCCTTTGTGCGGATTTCCCGGAACGAGGCCCTGAAGATTCGGGAGCTCGAGTACATCCAGGCGGCCCAGGCCCAGGGTGCGGGGCTCTGCCGGATCCTCCTTGTGCACATCCTGCCGAACATCGCATCCCCCCTCATTTCCACGTCGGTCATCGTGTTGACCAACGCGATTATGATCGAGTCCATGCTGAGCTACCTGGGTCTGGGAATCCAGCCCCCCACGCCGAGTCTGGGAAGGATGATGGCGGAGTCCCAGGGGTTCCTCCTCTCCGCGCCCTGGGCGGCCCTGTTTCCGGGGGGGGCGATCGTGCTCCTTGCCGCGGGCTTCCATTACCTGGGGGACGGCATCCTCCAGGGGAGAGCCCGGTGATGGACGCCCTCATAACCGCCCGCGGGGTGACCGTGGTAAAGCGGAGTGACCACACCAGGCGCATCATCAGGGGCGTATCCCTGGAGGTGGGGCGGAACGAATGCCTCGGCCTGGTGGGGGAGTCCGGGTCAGGGAAGACCACCACGGCCCTGGCCCTTACGGGTATGCTCCCCCTGTCCCTCCAGGTGGGGGAGGGGCAGGTCCTCTACCAGGGGCGGGACCTCTACGGGATGACCGCCGGGGAGATGGAGTCCTTCTGGGGCAGGGAGACCGCCTTCATCTTCCAGGACCCCTCCTCCGCCCTCAACCCCGTGAAGACCGTGGGCGCGCAGATCGCCGAGCGGCTCACCCTGTTTTCGGGCCTTTCCAGGGCGGAGATTGAAGGGCGGGTCCTGGGGGCCTGCGGCGAGGCCGGGCTGCCCCAGGAGCGGCCCTTCCTCAAAAAATTCCCCCACCAGCTTTCGGGGGGCATGAAGCAGCGGGTGATGATCGCCGGCGCCCTGGTGTGCTCCCCCAAGCTCATCATCGCTGACGAGCCCACGGCTTCCCTGGACGCCATCACCGCCCGGGGGATTCTCCGGCTCCTGGGGGAGGTCCAGAGGAAACACGGGGCAGCCCTCATACTCATCTCCCACGACCTCTCCGCCGTGCGGGAAATGTGCACCAGGGTCTGTGTGCTCCACCAGGGCAGAATCGTCGAGGCCGCCCCGGCCGGGGAATTTTTCTCCAGCCCCGTGCACGGGGCCGCCCGGCAGCTCCTGGGTGCGGCGGCCGCGGCCCCCCCCAGACGGGGGACCGGGCCGCGCCAGATCCTTGCGGCGGAGGGTCTTACGGCCCATTACGGGGACCGCATGAGGCGGGGAGGGGCGCCCGTGTTCCGCGCTCTTTCGTTTTCCATCGCCCAGGACGAGGTCTTCGCCCTTATCGGGGAAAGCGGGTCCGGGAAGACCACCCTTGCCCGAAGTCTTTCGGGAATCATCCCCTATTCGGGGTCCCTCCGTATCGAGGGGGAGGAGTTGTCTTCCCTCTCCCGGAAGGCCCGGAGCCGTCTCGTGCAAATCGTGTTCCAAAATCCCTACACGGCCCTGAACCCGGAACGGAAGGTGCAGGCCCTGGTGGAGGAGCCCCTGGTGATTCACCGCCTGGGGCGGGACAAGGGGGAGCGCGCCCAGGCCGCCCGGGGGATGCTCTCCGCTGTGGGTCTTGACGAAAGCTTCCTCCTCCGCTTTCCCAGGGAGCTCTCCGGGGGCGAGCGGCAGCGGGTGGCAATCGCTGCGGCCCTCATGCTCCACCCCCGGCTCCTCATCGCAGACGAGATTCTCTCCGCCCTGGACACGCCGGTTCAGGCAAAAATCATCAATCTTCTTTTCAGCTTAAAGGAGCGGTTCGGTTTTTCGATTCTCTTTATCACCCACAACATCGCCCAGGCAATCGCCATCGCAGATACGGTCGCGGTGATGAAGGACGGAAGCCTCGTGGAAATCGCGCCCTCCGCCGTCCTTGCCGCAACCGGCGGCGAACACCCCTACACACGGGAGCTGCTGGGGGCAGTATGAGGATTGGCGTACCCATGGCGCAACTTTAGGTTATATCAAGAATGAACAGGATACTTTCCTCAATTTCGTTGATTACCCATTGAGGAACCACCGCTATTTTTTCGATAAGACGTTGTTTGTCGATAACGCCCAACTGCGGGATAATTGCCACTGAGTCTTTGCTCAGACCTGTACCGGTCTTTGCAAGATAGACATTGCCCGGCACATCCGCCAGAAGCGTATTTGTTGTCAATGGAATAACAATCGTGGTGCTGATCTTGCTGGCGTTAAAATAATCATTCTGAATGACGAGCGCCGGACGGCGGAAACCTGGTTCGCTTCCAAAGGGTACGCCGTAATCGACCCACCAGACCTCACCACGAGTCATTTTTGGTCAACTCCCGCCAGACTTCAAGGGTTGCCGCTTCAGTGACGGGAACGCTTTTTCCTAGTTTGTCATACACGGCGTTGATCTGCCCGGTTAACGACTGTGCCTGGGGCTCTGTTGGCGCCGGGGAGCGGCGCTCTTTTATCGTTACGACGACCGGAGCGTTGAACTTCCCCCGCCATTCATGGGGCAGCGTGATCGTGTCGTTTTCAACGACGGACTGGAACTGCGCAACCATTCTGTTCATTTTGTTACCTCCCTATGATTATTGGCGAATTCTCCGTTTCTGTCAACCCCGCAAAACCAAGCCCCCGGACAGCAGCTTACAGCCTGCGCCCAGGGGCCTTTGCTCTTTGTAAGTCTGATAAATGAGGAACGATAACCTAATTCCAACCCTTCTTGACAAAAACGCCGGGGCCGGCGTATAGTGAAGGCATGACCACGATACAGCAAACCGTCACCATCCCCCCCGACCGCCGCCTCCGGCTGGACATGCCCTTGCCGGCAAGCATAAGCGCCGGGCGGGTGGACATCGTCCTTGTCATCGCGGACGAACCGGCCTCCAAAGTCCCGCCAAAGTCAGAAGAGCGGGACGTTGAACTCTTCAAACTTCACGCCGAAGAGTTGAACAAAGAAGCCGCCGATGTGCTCTCCTACCAGGATTATTTCTGGGAACATTACGGCAGCCCCTGGGACCATGAGCCATGAAGCGGGGCGAACTTTATCGGGTGTACAAGGGGGCAAAGTACGACCCCCGGGACCATCGGGTCTTCCTCATCGTGGGCAGACAACAGGCGATAGAGTCCGGTTTTTCCTCCGTTATCTGCGCTCCGGTCTACTCGAACTACACGGAATTCACGACACAGGTTGAAATCGGCGTTGACGAAGGCTTGAAACACGACTCCGCTGTCTACTGCGACGAACTTATCAGTGTGCCAAAGTCTGTGCTCACCGACTATATCGGCTCCCTTTCCCCATGCAAAATGGAGGAGGTGAACGCCGCCCTCCGTATTGCCCTGGCCCTGAACTAAGCGGACAAAGCGCGGACAGCAGCCGCAAAAGCATTTCTCTTGGTTCCCTTCAGGGTTCCATACAACGCGAAAATGCGCTATGGTATATGGGGGCTTGCAATGGACCTTACACGGGAAGAAAAACTGGAACTCCTCCGGGGCGTGAACTGGGATACCCCGGACACGCCGGAAGCCATGCTCGACGTGGTGGAGGGGCGCGCTCCGCGGTCCCTCGGGTTTGAGCGGTGGCGGCTTTTTCAGCGGACTCTGGAACGGCTCAACTGGTATGACTTTTTCCAGCTTTGGGGGCCGGAACAAATCAAGGAGCTCTACACACCGGAATTGCTGCGCACGGTCCGGCGTGAATTGCGCGGGAGGTTTGACTATGCGGTCAGCGTTTTACGAGGAGAGCCTGTACCCCTTGCAGGATGGGGTTCTGAGCGTTGTCAGTCGTTGCAACGTACCTTTTTATCTAACCGGAGGTACGGCGCTTAGCCGCGGCTATTATCACCACCGGTATTCCGACGACCTTGATTTTTTTGTGAACGACGACCCTGATTTCAGGGCGCAGGTGGAGGCAGTCCTGGCAAAACTCAAAGAGACCGGTTATGCCTGGAGTGAGAGCAAAACAGAGTTTATTCGAGCCGAAACATTCTGGAGTCTTAAAGTGATGAAGGGCGATTCCGGCGTTAAGCTGAAACTCGATTTCGTGAACGACATCCCGGCGCATTTCGGGGGCTTTACCGAAACGCCGGTGTTCACAAAAACCGACTCGATTCGGAACATGCTGTCCAACAAGCTCTCCGCCCTGTTCCGTTTTGCCGCCAAGGACGTTGCCGACATCCGCGAAATCGCCCTGCACGAGCAATTCAACTGGCCGGAAATAGCCCGGGAAGCATCCCAAAAGGACGCGGGCGTTGACCTGCCCATGTTCGGCGAAATGCTCGAAACAATGCGCCCCATCGACTACGAGACAATCCAGTGGACCCGTGATGTGCCTTGGGAACGCTTCTATGGGGACATCAGGATAATCGCCAGGGATATGGTGTTCTGCGCGGACAACAGCCTGGCAACGGGGGAGCGCTGATTATAACCGGCAGTTTCCTTCCCGCAATGAGCCGCGGACCTCACGGCCCGCGGCAGCCATGGTCAGCCTTACAGGAAGCAGATGCCGTCGATAGCGGCGGTGCCGTATCCGGTAAGGACGCCTCCTCCGCCGTCGTTGCGGCAGGTCCCCCCTGGGAAGAAGAGACCCTCCCGCTTCATGACGCCGTTGGGCATGACAAAGAGTTCCCCAAAAGGCGTGGTTTCGAGGATTCTGTGCCCTTTTTCCGCGAGCGCCTTGATCGTGTCGGGGGAGAATCCGTCTTCAAGCTCAAGCCCCTGATTTTTTGTAAGGCAGCACATGTGGGGCGCCCTGACCGCGGGGTCCATCATAAGATCAAAGTCAATGACGTGCAGGATGAGTTGCAGGGTGCTCGTGATGATTCTTGGGCCCCCGGCTGCGCCCACAGCCAGGAAGGGGTTGCCGTCCTTCATGACGATGGTCGGCGACATGCTTGAAAGCGGGGTCTTTCCGGGCCGCACGGCGTTTGCCATGCCGTAGGCCAGGCCCTGGGTCGTCTTTACCCCGACCTTGGGGCTGAAGTCAGCCATGGTGTTGTTCATGATGAAGCCGTATTCGGGGATGACGATTCCGCAGCCCCACCAGTTGCGGATGGTCTGGGTCTGGGAAAAAACGTTCCCCTCCTTGTCCATGATGGAAAAATGCGTGGTTCCGCCGTGATATTCGACCGCGTCGATGCCCCCGGTCGGAGCGAATTCCTGGGCCCTGTCGGGGTCGATCTTTGCGGCCAGGGTTCCGGCGTACTCCTTCGACAGCAGCTTTTCGGTCTGAACCTTGACGAAATCCGGGTCACCCATGGCAACCGACCGGTCCGCGAACATCAGCTTCATCGTTTCGGCAATGACGTGGACGCTCTGGGCCGAGTGGAATCCCATCTTTGCAAGGTCGAAGTTTTCCAGGATGTTGAGCATTTGGATGATGTGGGTTCCCCCGGAAGAGGGGGGCGGCATGGAAATGATGTCGAAGCCCCGGTAGGTCCCCCTTACGGGAACGCGCTCCTTGGGCTCGCATTTTTCCAGGTCTTCCTTTATGAGGACCCCCTTGTGTTTTTGCACATACCTGACCATGGCGTCCGCGATGGGGCCGGTGTAAAAATAGTCCACGCCTTTTTTTGCCACCTCTTCCATGGTGTCCCCCAGGCGGGGGTTCGTGACGACCTCCCCGAATTCCCTGGGCCTGCCGTTGGTAAAGTAAAGCTCCTTGAACCCCTCGTATTCGGCGGCGTTGTGATCCGCCTCCGGGGTGTTCGAGATGCGGGCGTAGGGAAAGCCGCACTTGAAACCCTCCCTGCACAGCCGGATTGCCGGGGCGGAAACCTGCGCCCAGGTCATGGCGCCGTATTTTTTTAAGGTCCTGTCCATGGCGCGGTAGAGCGCCGGGGAGGCCACGGGCCTGCCGGAATACTCGGTCAGGTTGAGATCCACATTGCCCTTTTCGTCCAGAAACATGTCCTGCCACGCCTTGACGGGCGCAACGCCCCGGGCGTCCATGGCGTGAAATTGGTTGCTCTCTTTATGATAGAACACCTGGAAGCACCCTCCGCCGATTCCGCAGTGGTAGGGCTCCACCACGCCGAGGACCAGGGAAACCGCGCAGGCCGCGTCGACCGCGTTGCCCCCGTTTTTGAGGATTTCCAGACCCGCGGCTGTCGCGTAGGGGCTGTTCGTGCTCACAGCCCCGCCGCTTCCATAGGCGTAGGGCCTGAACATCGTGATGTCCGGCGGGATTGACCGGTTCAAAAAAGTTTTATGGGCCATCCGTTCCTCCTTACTCCGCGGCCGCCGGTTTTTTTGACGCCAGAGTCAGGATTATGCCGGTGGTATAGCTGACGGCGATGATGGGATAAATGGTGTCGAGCTTTTGCACCATTCCGGTTACCACCCAGAGGATTCCCGTGATGACTCCCAGGAGCATACTCCAGAAGGACGCAGCCGGGGGCGTCCGCTTCCAGAGGAGCCCGGCGAAAATCGAGAAGCTCACCGGCCCGGTGGCCACGTAGAGCAGGGTAAGGAACATGTTCGTAAGCTGCGCCGAGGGAATCAGGAAGGCCGGGATAAGGGTGATGAATGCAAAGATGAACGTGCCGTACCGGGACACCCGGAGAACCGACTTGTCGTCCGCGCCGGGCCTAATCTGGGTGGAATAGATGTTCTTGATAACCGTTCCCTGGGCCATCATCATGGTCGCCAGGGTGGCGGCGATGATCATCGTTGATACCGCAAAGACAATCCCCGCGATAAGGGGGCTGCTGTAATGCTTGAGAGTCCACGCAAAGGCCGTAGCGCCGTTGCCCAGCTCTGCCGTTGTGGCCCTGCCCATCATGCCGATCATGGCGGTGATGATGCAGATGGGGCCCGCGATTACATATCCGATGAGGCTGCCCACTCTGGCGGAAGTCACGTCCTTTGCCGCAAGAACGGGCTGCAGGACCGACTGCATGACGATGGTGCTCAAAATACCGCCGATGATCCACGCGATGATCCGCTGGGTCGGCATGTTTCCCATGGAACCGAAGTTTTCCGGCAACTGGGAGACCAGGCCGGAATAGCCGCCGAATTTGGGCAGCTTGGTTACCACGAACCAAATCAGGAGCGCGTAGGTGCCGATGCACACGATTTTCCCGATGATGGCCGAGCCCTTCATCCCGGCGTAACCGGTATAGAGGGCCGCAATGACAAGACCTATCACCATCGCCATGTTCGCGTTGAACTGGGGCAGAACCATCTGAA
The DNA here is from genome assembly GCA_031272345.1 of Spirochaetaceae bacterium. Lineage (GTDB taxonomy): Bacteria > Spirochaetota > Spirochaetia > Treponematales > Treponemataceae > JAISTZ01. The sequence goes on from JAISTZ010000089.1 coordinate 7,514, forward strand.
TCAGAGACGCGATGGTTTTTAGCTGAATGGGGATGTAGAGGAGCCCCAGACCGAGCCAGATGTAGGAATACAGCCGGCCCGATTTACTCGAATACCGCTTTGTCAGGTAATTGGGCACCGAATCCCCGGGCATCAGCTCCCTGATCGGTTTTGCCAAAAGAGCGATGACGATGAAATACATCGCCCCTGCAATGGAATACCATGCGCCGGCAATGCCGATGGTATAGCCGTTTTGGGCCGCGCCGACAATACTGATTCCGCCGATTTGCCAGGCCCCGAGCACAGCGCCGACGCTCCAGGCGCTCATCGTTTTGTCTCCGCCGGACCACTGGTTCGAGCTGGCAATCGCCCTGCCGGCTAACATTCCGGCTCCAATGATAACGATAAACGTTACCAGCCAAGTTACAGTAAGCATACTGTACCTCCTTGAAAAAAAATATTTCACACTCTTTTTCTGAAACGTGAGATCTCTTAAACGCGCTTCGAATTAACGAGTGAGAGTGTGCACGGTAATGTGTGTGTGTGGGGGGGGGGTAGAAAAAAGCATCAAGAGAACACAATCTGTCAGGTACATCTCTTTCCGCACGGCGCACCTCTCTTAGTAGTGAGTATTATAACCCATTCCGGCGGATTGTCAAGCAGAAAATTTTGTGCTCCAGAATCGCTGAAAAAGTCTCGATGACTTTTTCAGTGCTTCCTTAGGGATAAAAAGACTCAATGCCAAGATTTTTCTTCGGCGCGCGGACCCGGACCGTCTTGGCGTCGTTCACCACCTGGCTGATTTGAATGTCGCAGGTGGCGCTCAGGAGCCGGTACGCATCGGCAAAATCCAGGGATTTCTTTTTCATCAACAGAGCCGTCATGTCTTCCACAGCGACGGGAATCGCTTCGTCCAGGGTGGCCGCGCTTGCGATAACGTAGATGCTGTCCGCGGTCTCCACCACAGGCCGCTTGAGCGCAAGCCCCCGTATGACCGTGGTTGTGATACGGACCTTGCCGGCGGTTTCTATGCCCGTGCCGCTCAGTTCGCCGTCGCCCATACAGGCGTGCAGGTCGCCCAGTGCGAGGCCCGCCCCGGGAACCGACACCGGCAGATAGACCTTGGAGCCGATCGTGATGATCTTGGTGTCCATGTTGGACCCGTGGTCACCGGGAATCGCGCAGTGCACGTCGCCCCGGGCGGGCGCTACACCCATGACGCCGATCATCGGCGTCAGCGGCAGTTGTATCGTGTCCGAAAAAAACGCGAAGCCGCCGCGGATCGGGATGATTTTTGTGTCAGCCCTTGTTATCCTGTTCCCCAAAACGCCCAGCCCCGGTGACGTGACCATCACGCCCTGGGGCGCGAATTGAATATCCTCCACGTCTACACAGAGAACGTCCCCGGGTTCCGCGCCTTTTACGCCGATGGGCCCCACCGAACAATCCATGATGGAAATGTCGATGTCCGGGCGCAGAACCGTTTTGTCCTTGATTTGCCCGCTGTAGCAGTCGTCGGTTTCAACCCAAAACGTCTCGCCGTCGTCCACCTCATAACGGTTGGGATTATGGGGATTGAAACTGAAAATCACCTGATCTTTTGGAATCACTCGCATCGGAACCGTCCTTTTTGCGCGGGATTACCACGCGGCAGGCAAGAGCCCGAAGAGCCCCACAATAGCGTATATCGCCGCCAGGCAGAACAGGACAATCATGACGATCTGCACCCAGGCCGCGGAATACCAGCCGCACTTCCATTCGGGTTCCAAATCGCCGTTTTTGCGCGCGCTTCTGACCATGAGGGCGGGCAGTACGGACATAATCACGCCGCCGAAGGTGCCGGCCAGGTAAATAGCGTCGACAAAGCCGATGAGTCCGCTGTACGCAAGGATAAAGGGAGGAACCGCGACGCAGAGCAGGGCAATCAGGCGGTTCTTGACGTCCGTTTCGGATTTCATCTTGAACATATCGACGATATTGGTCAGGAAACTGCCCCCCACTGCCCAGTAGGAAGTCATCATCGCGCACAGGGCGAACAGGTTTGCGACAAAGAACGCCCATTGCCCCAGGGCCTGCCCCCAGGCCAGAGTCGCCACCTGCGTGACCTTGTCCGCTCCGGTCAGGGAA
>JAISTZ010000114.1 GCA_031272345.1 Spirochaetaceae bacterium
GTCTGTAACTCAACCATACGCTTTTCGAGGCGTTCCCGACGGCGGCGCAGGGACTGGTAGATAGCCTCCGGAGAAGAGGCGAGCCGCCTTTGCAGAATGGTGAGGGCGAAGCCTACGGCGTGAGCGCGTTTGGGGTCGAGGACTTTTTGGGCCTTGTCAAAGCCGGTGCGGACATATTCGGTTACTTTGGTGTAAAGTTCCATTTCGGGAGCGGAGAGTTCGTATTTAAGGGTTGTGGCGATGCGCTCGGGGAAAAGAGGCTTCCCTTCAAAGGTGAGGAGTTCTTCTTTTACGAGGCGGCGCATAATGTCATTTACATCGATGTTTTCTTGTTTGTCCTTGTTGCGGTTGCGGCCGATAAAACGGTCGCCGTCGAGGAGGCGGAGAAACAGGCGGAAGTCGTCTTCCTTGCCGTTATGGGGCGTGGCGGTGAGAAGCAGAAAATGGCGGGTAAGGCCGGAAAGAAGCAGCCCCAGGTTGTAGCGCTTGGTATGCTTCTCTTCGTTGCCGAAAACAGTGGCGGACATTTTGTGGGCCTCGTCACAGATGATAAGGTCCCATTCGGCGGCTTTGAGTTTTTCCTGGACTTCCTCGTTTCGGGAGAGTTTGTCCAGCCGGGCGATTAGGTATGGGCGTTCAATGAAGGGATTGCCCCGAATAGAAGAGTCCAGCATGTCATTGGTGAGGATTTCAAATTCCAGTTGGAAAAGGGAGTAGAGTTCGTCCTGCCACTGTTCCACGAGATTGCCGGGCGAAACGATGAGGCAGCGGTTGAGATCGCCCCTGACCATGAGTTCCTTGATAAGCAGGCCGGACATGATGGTTTTCCCGGCCCCGGGGTCGTCTGCAAGGAGATAGCGGAGGGGCTGCCGGGGGAGCATTTCGCCATAGACGGCGGTTATCTGGTGCGGAAGGGACTGTATACGTGAAGTATGGATGGCGAGGTGCGGGTCAAAGAGGTGCGCCAGGCGGATGCGGTAGGCTTCGGAAGCGAGCCGGGTCTGGGCGGCATCGGCGTCGAATTTCCAGGGAAGTTCGTCAACCTCAATAGAAATGGATGAGAGAGCATCGGCATAGAGGAGTTGCTGGCCCAGAGAGCCGTCGTTTTTACGGTATACGAGGTCGATTGCCTCCTCGCCGAAGGGCTGGGCGGACACCACCTGGATGGTCTCGCCGGGGAGTATCCCTTTGAGGCGGGCTCCTGTTTTTATATCATCTAAATTTATAGCCAAGATCAAATTTCTCCCAAATTTTTGGGATCACCATATAGTCGCTTGCTTAGGCTGGATTTAATCGCAGTACAACGTCCGCCCTCTGACATGGCTTACCCTTCTGAGTATAAAATTCTATTACAAAATACTATTCTTATCAAGTGAGACGCATAACGCTTGCGAGCACCGAAAGGGCTTTGAATTCTGGGCTCGCCGGGCTTTTCAGGCACAGAGTCACCCCGGTGCTTCCGGCTACCATCTGGGCGATACGGGATTCGAACCTGTGACCCCGAGTGTGTGATACTCGTACTCTAACCAACTGAGCTAATCGCCCTCAGTTCCCTTATTTTAGCACAAAAAAATATTTTTTTTCAAGAGTTTTTTGCAAATTTTCCTCAAAAAGTGTCCAAAACCGTCAAACTAAAGCAATAACTATACTAGGCAGCCGCAAGGGCTGTCTGAAGGAGAATGGGAAAACTTGAAGTCGAAATTTTCGACATCAAGTTGGGGGGGCAGGCGGAAATTTCCTAAAGCATTTACAGAAAAGGGGTTGTATATGCTTGCTACCATCCTGAGCAGTCCGCGGGCAACGGCAACAACAATTGCAATTGTTGAAACCTTCACCAAAATACGGGAGCTTGCCAAAACGGTCGGGGAGTTGTCCAGGACCACAGAAAAACCGGCGCAAAAAATGCTTGCCCAAAAGGGGGGAGAAATCATCGCTGAAATATTGGGCGATGGTTTTGCGGCATCAGCAACGGAGACAACCTTTGAAATTGACCTCGCCTTGACGAAGTTTAAACACACCGTAAAAAGAAACAAAGCTGACCCGTAGCGTTTCAGCAGGCATTTTCAGGAAAAATTTGCCGGGGATGGTTTTTTTTTGTATCTTTAAAGCATGAATTACGAACAATTTACCGTGAAGGCCCAGGAAGCCCTGCAAACGGCGGTGGCCCTGGCCCAGCAAAAGGATCACTGCGAGGCGGGGGCCGAACACCTTGCCCTGGCGCTCCTCTCCCAAAAAGACGGCATCGTGCCGCCCCTGGTTGAGCGGATCGGCGCGCCCCTTGGGGCGCTCAAAAAGGACTTCGAGGCCCTCATCGAGACCTACGCCAGGGTCTCCGGGGGGGCGCAGATCGCCCTGTCCCCGGAGGCGGCCAGGATTATCGCCAAGGCTGAAAAAGAAGCGGCCGACCTCAAGGACGAGTATCTTTCTACGGAACATATATTTATCGCAATCGCGGAGTCCGGGGGACGGGCCGCGGAGGCGCTGGGCAAGCGGGGAATCACCCGGAAGAGCATCCTGGAGGCCCTGAAGAGCCTGCGGGGGAACCAGCGGGTGACGAGCGCGGACCCCGAGGGGACCATGCAGTCCCTGGAGAAATACTGCCGGGACCTTACGGCCCTGGCCCGGCAGGAGAAGATCGACCCGGTGATCGGCCGGGACGAGGAGATCCGCCGGGTGATGCAGGTGCTGAGCCGCCGCACCAAGAACAACCCCGTGCTCATCGGGGAGCCCGGTGTGGGCAAGACCGCGATTGTGGAGGGCCTGGCCCGGCGGATTGTCGCCGGGGACGTGCCCGAGAGCCTCAAGAACAAGCGCCTCCTGGCGCTGGACCTGGGGTCCATTGTGGCGGGGGCGAAATTCCGGGGCGAATTTGAGGAGCGCCTCAAGGCTGTCATCTCGGAGGTGCAGAAATCCGAGGGGCAAATCATCCTCTTCATCGACGAGCTGCACACCCTGGTGGGCGCGGGGGCGAGCGAGGGGGCCATGGACGCCTCCAACCTGCTGAAGCCCGCCCTGGCCCGGGGGGAACTGCGGGCAATCGGCGCCACGACCCTGGACGAGTACCGCAAGTATATAGAAAAAGACGCGGCCCTGGAGCGGCGGTTCCAGCAGGTGTTCTGCGCGGAGCCCAGCGTCACCGACACGATTGCGATTCTCCGGGGGCTCAAGGAAAAATACGAGATTCACCACGGGGTGCGGATTCGGGACGACGCGATTGTGGCCGCCGCGGCCCTTTCCCAGCGGTACATCACGAACCGGTTCCTGCCGGACAAGGCGATCGACCTGGTGGACGAGGCCGCCAGCCGCCTCAAGATAGAAATCGAGAGCCAGCCCACGGAGCTCGACCAGGTGGAGCGCAGGATTCTGCAACTCACCATAGAGAAGCAGGCCCTCTCCAAGGAGGAGGACGGGGCGAGCAGGGAGCGGCTTTCGAAGCTGGAGGGGGAGCTGGCGGAATTGACGGAAAAGCGCGACGCCATGAAACTCCAGTGGGAGAACGAGAAGCGCCAGATTGACGCCAGCCGGAAGCTCAAGGAGGAACTGGAGCGGCTCAAGGGCGAAGTCACCAGGTACACCAGGGAGGGTGACCTGAACAAGGTGGCGGAAATTCAATACGGGAAGATTCCCAAAATAGAAAAGGAACTGGCAGCTGCGGCGGAGAAGGGGGCGGAAGAAAAGGCGGAAGAGACCGCCGGGGCCCTCCTGCGCCAGGAGGTGGGGGAGGAGGACATCGCGCGGGTCGTATCCGTGTGGACGGGAATCCCCGTGAGCAAGATGCTCTCCAGCGAAAAACAGAAATACCTTCACCTGGAAGAGGCCCTCCACCGGCGGGTGGTAGGCCAGGACGAGGCCGTCTCTGCCGTGGCGGACGCGATCCGCCGGAACCGGGCGGGCCTCTCGGACGAGAACCGTCCCCTGGGGAGCTTCCTCTTCATCGGCCCAACCGGGGTCGGCAAGACGGAACTGGCCCGCACCCTGGCGGAATTCCTCTTCAACGACGAAAGGGCCCTCACCAGAATCGACAAGAGCGAGTACATGGAAAAATTCTCCGTGAGCCGCCTCATCGGCGCGCCCCCGGGCTACGTGGGTTACGACGAGGGGGGCCAGTTGACCGAAGCGGTGCGGCGGCGGCCCTACAGTGTGGTGCTCTTTGACGAAATCGAGAACGCCCACCCGGACGTGTTCAACGTGCTCCTTCAGGTGCTGGACGACGGGCGGCTCACCGACGGCCAGGGCAGGGTGGTGGACTTTAAAAACACGATCATCATCATGACGAGCAACCTGGCATCGGAGCGGATTCTTGAGGCGGACACAAACGAGAAGCTCCGCGCCGCCAAGGGGGAGATCGACGCCGCCCTCAAAGCGGCGTTCCGCCCGGAATTCCTCAACCGGATCGACGAGGTGATCACCTTCACCAGGCTGGAAAAATCATTCATCGAGGCGATCGTGAAGATTCAGCTTGGGCGGCTCAAGAAGCGCCTGGAGGAGAAGCGGTATTCCTTTGGGATTTCCCAGAAGGCCGTGGACTTCCTCTGCAACGCCGGGTATGACCCCCTCTTCGGGGCCAGGCCGGTGAAGCGGGCGATTCAAACCTGGCTTGAAAATCCCCTTGCCAGGGCGATGCTCTCGGGGAACTATCCCGAGGGCACGGTGATTCACGCGGATGTGGGGGCGGACGGCAAGGAGCTGGTCTTCTCGCGCTAAATGGCGCCGGACGCACACAGCCAGCCCCCGAGGCGCCAGGCGCATACGCCCGGCGCCAATGCGCCGCAATTTTTCACAGAAATTTCCCCCAAAAGTGACCAAAAACAGCAAAACCCCACAATAACTATAGTATGGACTTATACACAGCGATTGACAGCGATGCCGGGGGCGCGGCCCCGGCCGGGGGGAATGGGCGCCGTCCCAATGTGCGGGAGAAGGTGCTGCAATATGGGGTGGCGGCCGCGGAGGACCAGGAACTGGTCATGCTGCTTTTGGGGAGCGGCACCAGGAAGCATCCCGTGTCCGCCCTGGCCCGCAGGGTCCTCAGCGCCCTTGCGGGGAGCAACAGCGAGGACAGGATTGAGGCGCTCATGCACATCGACGGCATGGGCCCCAGCAAGACCCTCATCATTTCGGCGGCGATTGAACTGGGGCGGCGGCTGAACTCCCACACCTTTGCGCCCATCAAAAAGCCCCAGGATCTGGTGCCCTACGTGCAGCACTACGTGATGCAGCCCAAGGAGCACTTCATCTCGGTCACCATGAACGGCGCCCATGAGATTCTGCACATACGCATCGTCTCCGTGGGCACGGTGAACAAGACTCTGATTCACCCCAGGGAAATATTCGCCGACGCAATCAAGGACCGGGCCAGCGCCATCATCCTCTGCCACAACCACCCCTCCGGCGCGTGTACGCCCTCAAAGGACGACATCGTCACCACGGAGCAGCTCTTCGAGGCGTCCAAGGTGATTGGAATCCACATCCTGGACCACATCATTCTTACCAGGAAAGAATTTTTCAGCTTCCGGGAGCACAATATGGTCTTTGAGTAAGAATCAATGTATGAAAAATCATACATTGACAGATCCGGCGGGTTTTGCTACACTGGACCCATGAACGCAATAATCACCGTCGTGGGGGACGACAAGGTCGGCATCATCGCCAGGGTGAGCCAGTTCCTGGCGTCCCACAACATCAACATAGAAGACATCAGCCAGACCATCCTTTCCGGCAATTTTGTGATGATGATGATGGTGGCCCTGGAAAAATCCGACATCCCCATCGCCAGCCTGAGGGCGGAGCTTGAGGAACTGGGACAGTCCCTCAGGGTTGACATTCACATCATGCACGAGCGCGTCTTCAGCGCCATGCACCGCATCTAGGGACACGCCGAAAAAACCCGGCGCTTTTCGGCGTCTAGGGCTGGCCGAACACCGGCAAGAGGCGGTTGTCCTCCAGGGCGGGTAAGTCCGGGAGGGATTTGCCCGCGATTCCCTTGATGGAGCCCAGGAAGGAATTGGCGTTGAGGAGCACCTTTTCAAGCTGCTTGTCCCGCTCCTTCCAGATTTTCTCCATGCGGTTCCTTTCGTCCAGATAGCCCCGTTGCAGGTCCATGAATCCCTCAAGAACCGCGGTGATCTGGGCTGCGAATTCCTTGCCCGTGAGGTAGTCGTAGAGCATCTGGGTTTTTTCGCCCCGGTTGGTCTGGGAAGCGAAGGCCTCGTTCACCTTGATGAGCCTGTCCCTGAGCACCATCGAGAGGCCCTTGAACCCGTGGAAGGAGCAGACCCACAC
>JAISTZ010000130.1 GCA_031272345.1 Spirochaetaceae bacterium
ATCCTTGGGGACGGGGTAAAGGCCCTGGCCCCTTCGGAGGCGGGGAACTACGGCAGGACCAACCGGTCCCTCCACTACCTCTCGGCCCTCCCCGAGGGAACCGTGCTGGGCCCCGGGGACGCCGCGCCCCTTAGGACGGAGAAAATTCTTACCCCCGGCCTTCCGCCGGATTTCCTCGGCTGGGTCATGGGGAAGCGCCTGGTTCGGGACGTGGAAAACGGCGCCGGGGTAAGGCTGGACGATTTTGTCCCCGGGCAATTTTTTTCTTGATACTATCCTTAACGGCTGTCTTACCACCAACGGGACCGTCATCCAGAGCGTTTTCGGCGATGCGTCCGGCGCGGCTCGAACGCGCGGCCTACGGATTCGAAGTCCGTCGCTCTATCCAACTGAGCTACGGACGCAAGGATATTCACGTTGTACCACGTCCCAATCCCCGCGTCAAGGCGCGGACCGGGAGTCATTTTTTCCTTGAAAAAAATCCGCTCCTGTGGTAGTATTTCCCTAAAAATGGATGATTTAAAACAAATTTTGGTTGTTGACGATAACATCGCCACCCTCAAACAGATAGGCGCGGTCCTTGCGCCCTCCTATAGTCCAATCCTGGCAAAATCCGGCGCCGGGGCGCTCCGCATCCTGGAGACCGAAACCCCCAACCTGGCCCTCCTGGACGTGCACATGCCGGACATGGACGGCTTCGAGACCCTGGCACAGATAAAAAAACTGCCCCAGGGGGCCAACCTGCCGGTGATTTTCCTCACCGGGAACAACGACGCGGCAACGGAAATAAAGGCCCTTGAGTCCGGGGCCATGGACTTTGTCACAAAGCCCGTCAACAAGGACATCCTCTTGCACAGAATAGAGATGCACCTCAAATACGCGGCCTACCGGTCGTCCCTGGAGGGCACCGTCAAGGAGCTGGAGGACAGCATCGTGGGCTCCTTCGTGCAGATCATCGACTGCAAGGACAAAAATTCCGGGCGGCACGTGATACGCACGGGCAAATTCACCAGGATCATCGGGGAGCGCCTCCTTGCCGCAGGGGTCCTGGGGGAGGCCCTTACGCCGAAAATCCTCGACACCATCGTCCGGGCCGCCCCGTTCCACGACGTGGGCAAAATCGGGGTGAGCGACATCCTCCTCATGAAGAAGGGCCCCCTCACGCCGGAGGAATACGACGAGGTCAAGAAGCACACCACCATCGGGGCGGCCCTGATTCACACCATAATGCGGCGCACCCCGGTGATGGACTACCTGGACTACGCGGAGACCATCGCCCTGTACCACCACGAGCGCTGGGACGGCGCGGGCTATCCCAGGGGCCTCAAGGGCGCGGAGATCCCCCTGTGCGCCAGGCTGGTGGCCGTGGCCAACGCCTACGACTCGTGCAGGACCCCCCGGTCCTACAGGCCCGCCATGGGACACCGGGAGGCCGCGGGGGTCATCAATGAAGGCCGGGGGACCTCCTTCGACCCGGTCATCGCGGACGCCTTCAGGGACGTGAGCGACGAGTGCGGCAAGACGGCGGCGGACCCCGCAGCCGGAGGCCCGGGATGAAGAAAATCCTCGTGGTCGACGACACCATCGCCAGCCTCAAGCAGATAGGCGCCCTCCTGGAGGGGGAATACGACGTCACCCTGGCGAAGTCCGGGCCCATGGCCCTCACGATATGCGCCCGGGAGCGGCCCGACCTGATCCTCCTCGACGTGGACATGCCCGGCATGGACGGCTTCGAGACCCTCGCCAGGCTGCGGATGAACCCCTTCCTGGGGAGCATCCCGGTGATCTTCCTCACGGGAAACAGGGACGCGGACACGGAGGTCAAGGCCCTCATGTCCGGGGCCAGGGACTTCATCACAAAGCCCGTAGAAAAGAGCATCCTGGCCCACCGGATCGAGCTCCACCTGTTCTTCGGTGCCTACGAGCGGCAGCTTGAAGACACGGTAAAGGAGCTCTCGGACAGCATCGCCGTCACCTTTGCGGAGGTCATAGAGTGCAGGGACGAAAACACCGGGGGCCACGTGGTGCGGACGAGCAAATACGTCAGGATGCTCGGGGAGGACCTGCTCAGGCGGAGGGTCTTCGGGGACGAACTCAGCCAGGAGGAGCTCGACCTGATCGTGCGGGCGGCCCCCCTCCACGACATCGGCAAAATCGCCATCAGCGACCGGATCCTCCTCAAGCAGGAGCGCCTGAGCGACATGGAATTCGAGACCATGAAGACCCACGCGGCCCTGGGGGCGCGCATCATCGAGGGCATGATCGCCTGCACCTCGACCCTGCAATACCTCAAATACGCAAAGGTTATCGCGAACTTCCACCACGAGCGCTGGGACGGCAAGGGCTATCCCCAGGGGCTCTCCGGGGACGCCATACCCCTGGCTGCCAGGCTTATGAGCGTGGCCGACGTATACGACGCCCTGGTCGACACCAGGGTCTACCGCAAGGGGATGCCCCACGTGGAGGCCCGGGCCATCATCGTCGACGGCAGCGGCAAAAGCTTCGACCCCAGGGTGGTGGAGTCCTTCATTAGAATCGAAGGGGAACTGGAGAAGGCGTCAAAAAACCGGTTATGAATATATTAAAAAAGATTCTGTCCCATTATATTTTTGACGAAAAACTGTCCCTCAATGAACGGAACGTGAATCTGGTGTACCTCTGCGGGGCCATCACGGTGCTCCTGACCCTGTTCGCCCATTGCTTCGAGAGCTCCTCCCTGCCCCTCATGCTCGTTATCTGCACGATCTTCCTGTTCACCCTGGCCCTCTTGTATTTCCGCAACCGGTTCACCCGGTTCGGGGCGCCCATGGCGGTGGGGCTCCTTGCCCTGGGGGACGTGCTCTTCCCGGTGGTGTTCTTTTTTAACGGGGGCACGTCGAGCGGCATGGTGGCCTATTTCGTGCTCATCCTGGTCGCCCTGTTCCTTGTGCTCGGCGGCAGGGTCCGGATCGTCCTCCTGGGGATCTTCGTCATCGTCGTTTGCGCCAGCTATTACGGGGACTACCGGTACGGGGACTACATCAGGACCCTCCACAAGGACCTGCTCCGGCCCCTCACGGGGGTCTCCCAGTTCATCGACCACGTCCAATCCTTTGTGCTTGCGGGGCTTTTCATCGGCTGCGCCCTCAAGTTTCAGCACAGCCTCTACAAGAAGGAACAGGCGAAATCCCGCACCGCCCGGGAGCGGCGGCTGCGGCAGAACGAGCTCCTCCAAGTGATCAACAATGCGGCGGTCAGGATTCTTACCGCCGGGGACGAGCGGTTCTCCCAGGCCGTGAACGACAGCATCGCCACCATGGCCCAGTGCATCGACGCGGACCGGGGGTACATCTGGAAGCGCCGGGATGACGGCGCAGGCGGCGCCTGCTACTCCTGCCTCAGCGAGTGGACCGCGACGGAGGAGCTCAGGCAGCGCATCGGGATCATCCGGGGGAGCGACATGCCCCCGGGGTGGGAGGAGAAGCTCCTCCGGGGGGAACACGCCGGGGGTGACGTGGCAAAGATGAGTCCCCGGGAACAGGAGAACCTGCGGGAAAACGGCTCCATGGCGGTGCTCTGTGTGCCCGTGTTCCTGAACGGCCTCTTCTGGGGGTTCCTGCTCTTTGACGACTGCCACTCCTCCAGGGACTTCCTGGACGACGAGGTGGACATCCTGCGTTCCGCGGCCCTGATGCTCGCCAACGCGGTGGAGCGGAACGCAGCCCAGGCCAGGATGGTGGAGACCGAGGAACGGGCGCGGATTCTGGTGGACGAAGCCCCCGTGGGCATCATGATGTGGACCGACAACCTGGACCTGATCGACTGCAACGAAGAGGCCGTGCGGCTCTTCGGGGCCCAATCCAAGGAGGAGCTGATCGCCCGCTTCTACGACTTCGCCCCGGAGACCCAGCCCGACGGCCTGGACTCACGGGCAAAGCTCCTCCGCGTCCTGGGGGAAACCCTTGACACGGGAGAGGGTGCGGGGAACGGGGTCTACGAGTGGGCCTTCACGGACAAGGCCGGCCTCCCCCTTCCGGCGGAAATCACCCTCACGGGGGTAAAACTCGGGGACTCCGCCATGGCGCTGGTCTATTTCCGGGATCTGCGGGACCTCAAGCGGATGCTCTCGGAAATCGCAACCAGGGACATGCTCCTTAGGACCGTGAACGACATGGCGGCGGTGCTCCTGCAATCGACCTCCGAAAGCTTCGAGAAGGACTTCAACGGCTGCTGCGGGATGCTGATGAAGGCCGTAAGGGCCGACCGGCTGCGGATTTGGAAGCGCCTCGGGGACGGAGCCGGAAGGGTCACCTATTCCCTCTTCTACGCCTGGGAAGAACACATGGGGGGGAACAACTTCTTCAACGAGGGCGACATAACCCAGGGGGATCTCTTCACCGGGGGGTACGACCGGCTCCTCCTGGGGGAATGTCTGAACGGGCCCGTCCGCAGCCTGCCCATTTCCCCGGACAATCCCCTGATCCAGGGGGTGGCTTCAATCCTGGGGGTGCCGATTTTTTTGCAGGACGAGCTGTGGGGCATGGCGAATTTCAGCGATTTTTATACGGAGCGCACATTTTCCCCCTTCGAGGAGACCATCCTCCGGTCGGGCACCCTGTTTCTGGCAAACGCGATCGAGCGGAACTCCCTCAGGACGAATCTGATCAACGCCCGGGAGGAGGCCCTGGCGAACACAAAGGCCAAGACCGCCTTCCTGGCCACCATGAGTCACGAAATCCGCACCCCCCTCAACGCCATCATCGGCCTGGCGGAGATTCAACTGCAAAGGCCCCTCTCCCAGGCGGTCCGGGGGGATCTGGAAAAAATCCTCGCCTCCGGGTCGACCCTCCTGGCGATCATCAACGACATGCTCGACATTTCCAAGATAGAAACCGGCAGCCTGGAAATCATCCCCGGAACCTACGACATCTCCAGCCTGATCAACGACACGGCCCAACTCAACGTGGTCCGCATCGGCTCCAAGCCGATCACCTTCCAGATGAGCGTGGACAGTACCCTCCCGGCGGGGCTCTTCGGGGACGAGCTGCGGGTAAAACAGGTGCTCAACAACGTGCTTTCCAACGCCTTCAAGTACACCCGGGCGGGGTTCGTCAAATTTTCCTCCCGGTGGGAGCAGGCCGGGGGGGACATGGTCAACCTGATCTTCTCGGTGAGCGATTCCGGAATCGGCATACGGGAGGAGGACCGGGTGAAGCTCTTCGCCGAGTACAGCCAGCTCGACACCAGGGTGAACCGGGCCATCGAGGGCACGGGCCTGGGGCTTTCGATCACCAAGAACCTCGTGGAGATGATGGGGGGATCCATCTCCGTGGAGAGCGAGTACGGCAAGGGGTCCACCTTCACGGTGCGGCTCCTCCAACGGGTGGTGGACTTCACCCCCATCGGAGAAAAAGTCGCCAGGAACCTGGAGACCTTCTCCTACTTCATCGGCAAGCACAGCCAGGCCACGAACATCCTCCGCTCTGACCTGTCCCACGGGTCGGTCCTGGTGGTGGACGACGTGCAGACGAACCTGGACGTAACCAGGGGCTTCCTCCTGCCCTACGGCCTCACGATTGACTGTGTGCTCAGCGGGCAGGAAGCCATAGAGAAGATCCGCCGGGGGGAACGGAAATACGACATCATCTTCATGGACCACATGATGCCCGGGATGGACGGCCTTGAGGCGACCAAAATCATCCGCTCCATGGACTCCGAATACGCCCGGCAGGTGCCCATCGTGGCCCTCACGGCCAACGCCCTGGCGGAGAACGAGAAGATGTTTCTGGCAAATGGGTTCGACGCCTTTGTCCCTAAACCCATCGACATCCTCCGGCTCGACGGGGTGCTGAACGCCTTCATCAAGCCCAGGGACAAGGGGGCCGCCCGGTGAACGCCGTAAAGCGCTATCTGAGGTCGATTCTCTTTTCCGAGGAACTCACCGTGAACGCCAGGGTGAACAACGTGGTCTTCCTGGACCTGTGCCTGTCCGCCTTCCTGGCGATGATTCTGCGGATTGTCCTCCGGGACAGCCCCGTGGTCATAGCAGCGGCCTTCCTCATCGCCCTGGCGGCGGGAGTGCTCCTGTGGGTCAGCAACGCCTGCCGGGTCCACACCCAGGCGGGGATCATCGCGGTCATCCTCTTCTGCGACATCATGTTTCCCCTCATGTACTTCCTGATGGGAGGGGTCCGCAGCGCCATGGCGGCCTACTTCTTGGTCGCCATGGTCATGGTCTTCCTCCTCACCCACGGGAAAAGCCTGTATTTCTTCCTCTTCCTGTTCATCGCCATATCCACGGGGTGCTACGTGGCGGAGTATTTCTTCCCCTCCCTGGTGATCTCCGGCATGTCCAGGCTCGAACAGTTCTCGGACAGCATCCAGGCCTTCATCGTGGTGGGCGCCTGCATCGCCGGGTTCGTGGTCTTCCAGAACCGGGTGTATAACGAAGAAAAGCTGAAGCGGGACACGGAGGAGCAGCAGATCATCCGCCAGGACGAACTCCTTCGGGTCATAAACGAGGTGTCCCAGGTGATTTTGACATCGGACGCCCGGAACGCCCCGGAGACGGTCACCCGTGCGTTAAAGCTCCTTGGGGAATGTGAGGGGCTCGACAGAATCAACGTGTGGAAGAACTACCTGGAGGGCGGAATCTTCGGCTGCAGGACTCTCTTTTCCTGGGCTCCCCAGAAATCGAAGGGCCTGGGGACCCTCTCCTTCGTCTACGACTCGTCCCTTCCCGAATGGCGGGACCGGGTGTTCAAGGGGAAGGCCCTGGGGGGTCCCATAAAGGATTTTTCCCCGGCCTTCCGGGAAACCCTGGGACAAAACGGGGTCGTGTCCGTGCTGGTGCTGCCGGTGTTTTTCCAGGGGTTCTTCTGGGGGTTCGTCAGCCTGGACGACTGCGAGCGGGAGCGGCGGTTTTCCGAAACCGAACAGGGCATCCTCAACACAGCGGCCCTCCTCGTGGCAAACGCGGCCCGGCGCAGCGAAATTGACGCGGAGATCTTCGCCGCGGACGAGCGGGTGCGGCTCATGCTGGAGTCATCACCCCTGGTCTGCAACTTCTGGGACGAGCGCCGGAAGAGCATCGCCAGCAACGAAAAAAACCGGGAACTCTTCGGCCTTTCGGACAAGCGGGAATACCTGGACAAATTCCTCGCCATATCCCCGGAGTTCCAGCCCTCGGGGGAATCCTCCGCGGCCATGGCGAAGCGGATAAACGCGGAAGCCTTTGTGTCCGGCAGGTACCGGTTCGAGTGGATGCACCGGGCACCGGACGGGTCCCCCCTTCCGGTGGAGGTCTCCATATTCAGGATAAAGCGGGGGAACACCTACAATTTCCTCGGGTACACCAGGGACCTCCGGGAAAGCAAGAAGATGATGTCGGCCATTCAGACCAAGGGGGAAATCCTCAGCGCCGTGAACGCGGTTTCGGGGATTCTGTTGAACTCCCGGGTTGACACCTTCGAGACCGACCTCCGGGAGAGCATGAAGATTCTGGTGGGAGTCCTGGGGGCGGACAAGATGAACATCTGGCGGAACACCCTCCGGGACGGCCAGTGGTACGTCATCAGGACCCACGCCTGGACCGGGGACGGCGCCGGGGAGGACACCCTTCCGCCGGAGCTCTCCTACATCGACGACCTCCCCACCTGGTACGCCCGGCTTTCCAGCGGGAAGAGCATCAACGGGCCCGTGAAGAATTTCCCCCCCCAGGTGATGGAACGGTTCATCCAGTGGGGAATCACCTCGGTGCTGGTGATGCCCGTGTTCCTTTCCGGGGATTTCTGGGGAATCGTCAGCTTCTCCGACTGCCGGAGGGAGCGGTTCTTCTCGGATGACGAAGAGGCTATCCTCCGCTCGGCGAGTCTCCTCATAACCAACGCCATGGTCCAAAACGAGATGAACCGGAACCTGGTGCAGGCCCGGGAGGAGGCCCTGGCCAGCTCCAACGCCAAGAGCGCCTTCCTCGCCATAATGAGCCACGAGATACGCACTCCCTTAAACGCGATAATCG
>JAISTZ010000033.1 GCA_031272345.1 Spirochaetaceae bacterium
TGGTTTTTGGAGTCCCCCCGGATTCTGGGGGAATATCAATTCCTCCCCGGAAAAGACCGGACCGTCGGCACAGCAGCGCCTGTTCCCCCCGGTGGTGCGGATGACGCAGCCCAGGCACACGCCCATGCCGCAGGCCATCCGGTTTTCCATGCTCAAAAAACACGGGAGGGCGCTCCTCCGGCAGAGGTCCCTTACGAAGGCGAGCATGGGCTCAGGCCCGCAGGCATAGACCCCGGTGTAGCCCCCCCCCAGGAGAATCTCCGGCCCCAGGGCGTCCCCCAGGGCGCCCCGGAGCCCCGCGGAACCGTCCTCGGTCACCACCGTGAGGGCGCCGGGCTTGACCCTGTGGAGGCCGTAGGGGCGGGAGCGGAAGCAGGCCCAGAGGTCGTAGGCGCCGTCGGGGAGGGTCCCGGCGAATCCCGCCACGGGCCCGATCCCCAGGCCCCCGCCGATGAGGAGGAGTTTCTTGCCCGCAGCCCCCGGCAGGGCGTCCCCAGGCGGGGGAAACCCATTCCCCAGGGGCCCCAGGATGACGACGCCGCTTCCCGGCGGGAGGGAGCGGAGTTCCCCGGTGCCCGCCCCCTTCTGACCGATGAGGAACTCCAGGACCAGGGAGTCCCCCCCCTGTTCCGCAAAGAACAGGCTGATCGGACGGCCCAGGAGGACGGCGGAGTGTTCCGGCCGGAGCATGTAGAACCTGCCCGGAAGGGGGAGGGCTGCCTTGGACCCGCCGTCCGCGCTTTTTTGGGGGACGTACCCAAGTCTGAGGATGAAGACATCTTCGGGAAGGCCGGGGGGATTTTCTGCCGGGAGGACCCTGGCGAGGCCGAATTCAGGGGGAGGACTCATCCGGGGGCGCTCCCCTGGGCGTCCAGTGCCCGCAGGGCCTCAAGGAGGCTTTCCTTGGTTTTTTGGGCCGCCCTGGCCGCTTCATCGGCGATGTCGTCCATGTCCGGGGCCTTCCCCGCCAGGGCCGGGGCGGTTTTCCAGGCTGTCAATACGGCCCTGGAGGAATTCACCACCCCCCCGGCGTTGTCCAGGAGGGTTGCCGCTACCCTTGCCGCCCCGCCCTGAGCCCCGTAGCCGGGGATGAGGAAGAAGATGTCCCGGTAGGCGTCCCTGAGGAGCCGGGCGTCCGCCTCTTCCGTGCAGCCCACCACGGCGCCCACGGGGGAACATCCCGCGCCGGGATAGGCTGGGGCGAATTCCCCCGCGAGCCTTTGCAGTTCCGCGCCCACCCGGTCGAGCACGAGACCCCCCGATGCGAGGGGCTGCTGTTCGATGTCGGCCATGCCTGGGTTCGACGTGCGGAGGAGCACAAAAAAGCCCTTGCCGTGGGGGGGCCTGGCGTATTCCGTAAAGGGCGCCAGGGTGTCGAAGCCCATGTAGGGGTTCACCGTGATGAGGTCCGCCTCGAAGTCACCTGAAAAATGCGCCCTGGCGTAGGCGGCCCCCGTGTCCGCGATGTCCCCGCGCTTTACGTCGGCGATCACCGTCAGGCCCGCCTCCCGCACCGCCCTGAGGGTCTCCGCATAGACCGAAAGCCCCTCAAGCCCCAGGGCCTCGTAGCAGGCGATCTGCACCTTGCAGCAGGCGGCGGAGTCCCCCAGGCGCTCCAGAATCGCCCGGTTATAGGCCCCGACCGCTTGCGCGGGGCTGGGAAATTTGTCCGCCAGGGCAGGGGGCAGGTGGGAGGGGGACGTGTCCAGGCCGACGCAGAGGGGTCCGTTTTTTTGGGCCGCCCGCCGGAGGCGGTCCATGGCGTGGGTGTTCATGGTGAAAAAAGGGCGTTGAAATCGGAGGCGGCCTTTTCCGCCTTGCCCAGGAGCCCGGCCTGGGCGGCGCCCTTCCCGGCGAGGGGGTCGTAGGAGAAGAATCCGCAGAAATTTGCGCGTTCCTTGTCCGCCACGGGCTCGTCCACGGTTTCCTTGCAGTCGTAGTGGGCCCCCGGCAGGAAGAATGTGCAGTTCCTGCATGAACGGATGTCCGCGCCGCAGCGGGGGCACACCTCGCTGCGGGAAACCGGCGGCGGAAAATCCCCCGCGGTTCCGCATTTCCAGCACATGGCCCCATTATAGTGACCGGGTGACAAAAGGTCAATGCCGCGCATGGCCCGGCGTCACATCCGACCCTGGGATGCCTTGATTTTTGTTGCGCCCCGGCGTAGGATGGATCATGTTCAACGCACCCATCTGCGCCCACCCTGACTGCGGGAACCCCGTCATCGGTATTTTCGGAGACGGGGGCGCCGCGCCCTTCGGGGAATTCTGCTTCCTGCACACCCATGATCAGGGGGCGGCCCTCAAATTCGCGGTTGACTATGTGGACGCCCACGAGAAAATTGTCGGGCTGAACGCCATGTATATGCCCTTTTCGGAGGTCAACCTTGAGGGGAAGCTCCTTTACGGCTGCGTCTTCAGGAGGTGCGACTTCAGGAACGTGTCCGCGGAACATCTCCGGGCAAGGATGTGCATCTTCGACTTCGCGTCCTTTAAAAAGTGCGCCTTCAAAAAGGTCAATGTCCAGTTCGCTTCCTTTGCGGGGACGGATTTTGCGGACACCCAGGCGGTCTCTTCGGTGTTGGTGAACAATAACTTTTCCGGAGTCACCCTTGTCAATTCCGCCTTCGACGACACGGACTTTTATAATTCCAGATTCGTCAAGGCGCGAATTTCGGATTCAAACTTTACCAACTGCAATTTGCAGCGCACGATTTTTTACGGCTGGGAAGAAAACAATGTCTCCTTCAAACTTTCAAGCACCAGGGGGGCGGCCTTCTCCCTGCCGGAGGCGGGGGCATGAAAATCTATTACCACATCAACATGGAGAGCTTCGCCAACTGTTATCTCGTGGTCAACGAGGACACCAGGGAAGCCCTCATCATCGACCCCTGCAAAATCACGCCGGCCCTTTTAAATCAAATCGAAGACGACCGGTACAACCTCACGGCGGTGCTGATAACCCACAGCCATCCGGGACACCACCGCGGTCTTAGGACTCTCAAGAAAATTTATACCCCCAGGGTATATGCCGCCGAATACGACCTGGCCGGATCATCCGCCACGATTCTGAAGGACTCGGGGACCATCACGGAGGCGGGATTCACCGTGCATTACTCCTCCCTTCCGGGGCACAGCGCGGATTCGATCTGCTACAGGATCGCCCACGTGATTTTTACCGGCGACGTGTTGACCGCGGGAATCACCGGAACAACCGACAGCAATTACGCAAAACATGCCCTTGCGCAAAACGTCAGGGCAAAGCTTTTCTCCCGTCCCGGATTCGAGATAATCATGCCCGGCCACGGCCCTCCCTCTTCCGTGGAGGCTGAACAGCGGTTCAACATCGAATTGAGTCTGTAGGGCAAAACCCGATGCTTTTTAGCACGGACAAGCATTATTGATGTGTTTTCCACACCCGGCCCGCTTCCAGATTCCATTTTTGTGTAAGAAAATCCGAGAGCTTCGCCGCCGCCTCGCAGAGGCCCCGGGCGCGGGTGTCCCGCACGTATTGGGCGAGTTCAGGGTGATACCGGTTGATGTAGATGCGGTTCGCGATCTGGTCCGCAAAGTACGCCTCCGCCGCGCCGAGGGGCTGCTGGAGCAGGTAGGCCATGAATTCGTTCTGCACCAGGTAGGTGTCGGCAAGATCATAGGCGAGGGTTGGGGTCACGTCGAAATAGCCCAGGAGAAAATCGACGCACCGGGGATCCGTCCCGGCATAGACCCGCTCGACCTCTTCCCGGAATTCCGGCTGGGTAAAATAGATTCCGTGGAGGCCCTCGTGGACGATGAACTGCCGCCGCAGATAGTCCGGGGATTCCATGCTGATGGAAATCACCGCGCCGTTCCCGCCGGTGTAGAGTCCCCCGGTCTGTTGGGCAATGATTCCGTTTGCCAGGAGAATATCCCGGAGCAGTTCCTCGTGGGGATTCAACGGGAAGCCGGTTTCTTCGGCAAGGGAAAAAAACGCCCCCAGGGTTTCCCCCCGGTAATCGTAGGCGTTGAATCCGTGCTGGGAATCAATCTCCCTGTCCCGTGCCAGGCGGCCCCGGTAGCCCTTTTTTTCCGCAAAGAACGCCAGGCGTTTAAAAAAAGCGTCCTGGACCGCATAGTCCCTGGTGTCGAAAAAAAGCACCGAGGGGAATTGGTCCCAGGCATAGAGCTCGTAATCGGGCCGCCGCCAGGCCGGCCGGCCGAGCATGATCCCCGGGTCCGCCGTAAGGGGCGAGAGGAAGCCCCCGGCCGCATCCGGGCCCTCCGAAGACGCCGCCCCCCCTTCCCAGGAAAAACACCACCGGGGAACCG
>JAISTZ010000183.1 GCA_031272345.1 Spirochaetaceae bacterium
TTGAGTATGGTAATCGTGAACTCTTTGACAAAATGCTCCGCCGGGCTTGCGCCGTAGATGATCACCGCCCGGACCGTGACGGTTCCCCCATCGGGGGCGGTGAGTACGTCCCCGTCGAGTGAAACGCCGGTTGTTCCGCTTTCGACGATGCTCCACCCGATGGCCCTGTTCGTGGCCCATGCAGGCTTAACCGCGGCGGCAAGGGTGAGGGGGACCCCCGACGGGGCGGTTTCCCCAAAGCCGGCTTCGATGTCCTCCACCTCGATGAAGGTTGCCGTCACGATAACGGTGAAACTTTTGACAAAGTCCTGCCCCCTCCCAAGGCCCCCCGGGACCCGCGCGGTGATGACTGCCGTGCCCTCCGCCGCGGCCGTAAAGACGCCGCCTTCGATTTTAGCCCCGGCGCCGGATGCGGCCCACGAAACCGCCTTATTTGTGGCGTCCCCCGGCAGGATAACCGGGGCCAGTGTGAGGGGGACGCCCACGGCCGCCCCGTCCGGTATGCCCGTGATGTCCGTTACCGGCACGAAGGAGCGGTCATACAGGTAGTCCCGCATGGTGTAGAGATCGCACCCCGGAATGAGGCCCGCGATGACCAGGAAAAGGGCCGCCAGGCAGAACCGCCCCCGGCGTCGGCTAGTCAGACCCTTGTGTGTGTGCATGTGTAGATGTGATGTGTGTGTGGTGGTGGGTAATTTTTTTGCCGTTCTGTTCATCTATCACACCAATCCTTCTCCCCGCCCCTACCGGCAAAGCCGCCGGGTTGAATAAGTCTAGCGCAAAAAACGGATTGTGTCAAGGAAAAAAAATTGCGCCCCCGCCGCCGGGAAAAACCGCGGACGCCGCAGACGGGCCCCTTAGTAGTGCAGGCCGATCCCTATGAAAAGCTCGTACAAGCTCCGGGCGCGGTGGATGTCCCTGTTGAAGTTGTCCCTTACGAACCGCCTGACCCCCTCGGCATTAAGCTCCTCGCCGATCCTTTCCGTCAGCACAAGAAGATCGAACCCCAGACTTGCCCGCACGGTGATGCTCCTGAAACTGGAGGGAAACACCAGGGCCTCGATTCCGGCGGCATACCAGCCGTCCCTGTAGTCGAACACCCTGGCCCGGTCCGTGTCGGAATCGGGAACCTGCGAGGCGGGAATCCGCGAAAAGCCCAGGTCGATGAAGGGGGACACCTGGAACTCGAAATCCAGGTAGTTAAAAAACCTGGGCATGTCCCGGTGGAAAACCGCCTTCCCCCAGTCGCTCCAGTGGGTCTGCACCACCTTGAAGGGGAGGTCCAGATTCAAGACCACCCCCATGGACGTGTCCGTGGTGTCCGGCTCGCCGTCCCCCGACAGGTCGTCCCTGATGCCCCGCAGCCTGCCGCCGATGTCCTGGGTGCCCTTGTGGTAGGCGAAGGCGTAGATATGGGAAGCGAAGCCTATATGCTTGAAGGCCTTAAAAAACTTGACGTCCCCCCAGAGGAGGGGGGTGAAGTTGCGGATTGTGGGATGGAAGTTGTAGTCGAAATTCTGCCCGATCTCGAGGGACACCCCGTCCCGGAAATTTCCCACCCAATTGACCCGGGAGGATGAAATCGTGATGCCCGGACCCACCGCGGGGCCCAGCAGGTCCGGGTGGTTGATGCCGTCCCTGTCCCAGTGGTAGGTGACGTGGATATTGGGCGTCATATACACGGAGGACAGGTTTTCGGTCTCCGCGATTTTGAACGGCAGGGACACGCTGGCGGATTCCGTGGCATACAGCTTGTCCCCGGCGGCGGCGTAATCGAACTCCTGGGTCAGCCCCTGGGTTGCCGTCACCCTGAATGAAAGGGATTCAAAGGGCAGGTTTATGGCGAACCCCGTTCTGAGGGAGAATTCGGGCTCATTGCGGGCGTCGTCGAATTTGTAGTCCAGGGAATAGGAGTTGGTCCAGGTGAATTCAAAGAAGGGCGTGTTGAAGGGCAGGTCGAAGTCAACCCCGATCCCGATGCCCTGTTTTTCGTCCTCGTCGTACAGGTAGGTCAGGTCCGCGGTCAGGGTTTGCAGGGTGCCGAAAAAATTAAAGTCCTTCAGCTTGAACCGGAAGTCCAGGCCGCTGTTTGAGGAATACTTGGGGTAGGGCACAACGATGAAGTTGAAGGTGTCCTTTATGGTGATGAACACATTCACCCCGACGATTCCGTCCACAGGGTCGAGGAGCTCGTACCGCAAATCCGCGGACTCAATGGAACGCTCGTTATGGAGCTGGAGGCGTCTTTCGTCCAAATACTTTGCCAGGTCCTTTTCTTCCGCGAAGACCCGGTTTTTGTTGATGGAGATCTCCCTTGCCAGGGCCCATTCCTTGGTTTTGCCCGTTATGGTATAGCTGACATCGGCGATGCGGTAGGAAAGGGGCGGTTCCTCAGGAATCTCCTGGGCGAAGGCGGACAGGCCGGAAAAAAGAAGAAGGATGACCAGGTATTTTTTCATGTCAATATGCGCCCTTCCCCCGGACTACAACCCACACCGTTTGAATCATGATCCAGATGTCGAGCCAGATAGACCAGTTCTGGATGTAGTAGGTATCGAGCAGGACCCGCTGTTCGTACCCTGTTTCCGACCTGCCCGAGATCTGCCACAGCCCCGACAGGCCCGGCTTTACCGACAGGATGAAATTTTCCTTGTCCTTATAGCCGTACTTTTTGAGCTCCTCTTCAGTGACCGGACGGGGGCCGATAAAACTCATCTCGCCGATAAGTATATTCCACAGTTGGGGCAGTTCGTCAAGGCTTGTTTTGCGTAAAAATTTGCCGAAGGCCGTGATCCGGGGGTCGCGCTCTATCTTGCGGTTTTTTTCCCACTGGTCCCTGGCGGCGGGGTCCCCGTCGAGCACGTCCTTCAGGCGCTTCTCCGCGTCCTGGACCATGGAGCGGAACTTCCACGTGCGTATGGGCTTCCCCCGCAGGCCGATGCGGTCGTGGCCGAAGAAGACCGGCCCCGGGGAGGTCGCCTTTACCCCGAGGGCTATCAGGGCGACCACGGGGACCGCCGCGGGCAAAATCAACAGCCCCAGGAACAGGTCCATGAGGCGCTTGCAGAACAGATTCATCCTCCGCAGGAGGTTGTGGGTGGACGCGAAGGCCAGGATGCCCCCCAGGTCGCGGATGGTCAGGCTCATGGTGAACAGATTCCGGGCGAAGGGGATGAGGAGGGTGTACCTGTAGAGGGTCATAATGTCGTTCCCCAGGGACTCGCCGCCGGCCGCGCCGTTTTGGCGCTCCACGATGATCGCGGTGGTTATCCGCAGCCGCCCGATGACCCGGTGTATCTCTTCGCCGGGAGTGAAGATGGGGATGCCGTTGTAGTAACCCCCGCCGTCCGATTCGGTCGTCAGAATCAGGGCGGGCCGGTAGCCGAATTCGGGATTGTTCCTGAGCCGGTCTATCACAAAAAAACTGTCCGGGTCGTTCACGTAGACCGCCGCCGGGACCCCCCACCAGGGCAGCCTGGAGAGGGTCTTCCGGGCAAGGTCCCTGGCCGCCGGAAGAATCACCACCGCGAAGGGGACTGCCAGGAGAAAGGCCAGGCCCAGGATGTCGTGGTTGTCGGTCTCCACGGTGATGGACAGGGCGATGCCCGCGAAGCAGCAGGTGCTCGCCAGGGCGAGCTTCCGCACCTCGTCCGCCGGGGCCGGCATGATGCCCGGATACAGCTTGGAAGCAAAAAACACCGCCAGGAACGCCGGCAGGTAGACCCAATAGGAAACAAAGGACCTGAAATTGATGAAACTGCGGTCTATCAGGTTGATGATGAAAAAGCTTGCCCCGAAACAGAGCATGATCCCCAGGGCGTCCACAACCATGAGCGTGAGGCCCTCAAGAAAGGAACTGGTGTGTTTGTACCGTTCTTTGAACCACCGGCTGTATTCGTTGGGAACCATAGGCCCACTATAGCATAATGCGCCGGGGGCGTCCAGCGGAGTTTACAGGGACGGGCCGAAAAGGTATACTTTTCCCACAGTAACCATGGAAATACCTGACGGAACCCTTCACAACCTCTTCCTCGGCCTGGGCGCGCTGGCCCTGGCCGTCCTTTCCCTGGTTTTCTCCGCCTCCGAGTGCGCCTTTCTTTCAATAAACAAGCTGCGGGTCAGGTTTCTGCGCCTCAAAAAGGACGACAAACGGGCCCTCCTCTGCGGGTCCCTGCTGGAAAAAAAAGAAAAGCTCCTCCAGACCCTCCTCATCGGGAACAACATCGCCAACACGGCCCTGGCGGCGATCATCACCCGCCTGGGGCTCGCCTGGTTCGGCCGGGCCGGCCTTCCCTTTGCCATCGCCGCGTCCACGGTGATTCTCCTCCTCTTCGGCGAAATCGGCCCCAAGACAATCGCCTCCCGCTACCCGGAACCTACGGCGTTCCTGTTCTCCCCCTTCATATCCCTCGTGGTCGCCCTCTTTTCGCCCCTCACGGCCCTCTCCTCCCTTGCCGCCAGGGGGCCCTCCAAAAAAAAGAAGGGCGAATCCTTCACGGAGGAGGAAATCAAGACCTTCTTCGAGATAGGCGAAGAAGAGGGGGTGCTGGAAAAGAGCGAGCGGGCCATGATGCACCGGGCGCTGGCCTTCACGGACCTCTCCGCCAGGGACATCATGCAGCCCCGGACGCGGATCGTGCCGGTTTCGCCGGACGCATCCTACCGGGACGTGCTGGAGCTTTCCGAGCGTTCCAGGCTCTCCCGGTTCCCCGTGGTCTCCGGAGGGGTCGACAACATCCTGGGCATCCTCTACGTGAAGGACATGCTGGCCTATAAAACCCGCCCCGGGGACTTCGGGGTAAAAAAAATCATGCGCCGGCCCCTCTTTATTCCGGGCACAAAAAAGCTCGCCTCCGCCCAGCAGGCCCTCAGGGAAAGCAGGCAGAGCCTGGCGGTGGTGGTGGACGAGTATTCGGGCACCGCGGGGCTCCTTTCCATCGAGGACATCGCCTCGGAAATTTTCGGGGCCATGACGGACGAGTACGGCCCCTACCCCGGCCGGGCCGAGGCGGTCAGGCCCCTGGGGAACGGGGAGTTCCTCTGCGACGCCTCGGTGCGCCTCCCGGAGGCCTCCGAGAAGACCGGAATCCCCCTTGTGTCGAGTCACTACGAGACCCTGGGGGGGCTGGTTCTGGAGCAATTCGACTCCATCCCCCGGCGGGGGGATTCCACCCGCGCGGGGAACGCGGTCCTCACCGTGGAGGACTGCACGGACCGGCGGATAAAAACCGTCAGGATACGGAAAACGGACTAGACCATGGAACTCGCCGGTGTGATGGCATATATCCTGCTCCTCATCCTCCTCATCGGGCTTTCGGCGTTTTTTTCCGCCTCCGAGACGGCCTTCCTGCTCCTTCCCCGGGTGACCCTCCGGCAGATGGTCAAGGACAAGGCCCCCGGGGCCCACCTCATCCGCAGGCTCAAGCAGAACACCGACGGCCTCCTCACCACGATCCTCCTGGGGAACAACCTGGTGAACAACGCGGCCTCGGCGATCGGCGCGTCCCTGGCGATTTCCCTTGCCGGGGACGGGGGCCTGGGGGCGGCCGCCCTGGTGATGACTGTGGTGATCATCCTCTTCGGGGAGATTCTCCCCAAGACCGCCGCCTCGGCGAACCCCGCGGGGTTCGCCCGGAGGGCCGCCCCGCCCCTTTCGGCCCTCATGGTCCTCGCGTCCCCGGCGGTCCGCCTGTTCCGGGCCTACACGGGACTCCTCTCCAGGGCCGCGGGACGGGTCCTGGGGGTGAAGGATTCGCCCCTGATTACCGAGGAGGAGCTCAAGACCCTGATCGAAGTGGGCCGGGAGGACGGGGCCCTGGAAAAGACCGAGAAGGACATGCTCTTCAATATTTTCAGCTTCACCGGCCTCAAAGCGTCCCAGGCGGCCCGGCACCGGTCCCTCATACGGGCGATTCCCGCGTCCGCCTCCTTCGGCGAGGCCCTGGACGCCTTCATCCGCACGGGGTATTCCCGGCTTCCCGTGTGGGAGGGCGAACCGGACAACTACGTCGGCCTCCTGCACTACAAGGACCTCCTCTTCTGCCGGGCCAGGACCCAGGGGGGATTCGCGGGGAACACCATGCGGCCCCTCAGGGTCGCCCCGGGCACCATGCCCTGCGAGGGCCTCCTGGAGCTTTTCAAGAAGGAAAAAATCAACTTCGCCCTGGTGGCGGACGAATACGGCGCGCCCCTGGGGATCGTCACCATGGATGACCTGCTCAATTCCGTGATGGGCCGCCTCTACGACGAGTACGACCTTTCCGAGCGCTCCCCGGCGGAGCGGATAGAAATTGTCTCGGAGGTAGAATTTATTATACCCGGGGACATCAAACTCGCCGAATTCAACCAGATTTTCTCCGCGGCCCTGGAGAGCGAGTTCTTCGAGACCCTGGCGGGGTGGCTCCTGGAACAGTTCGACGCCCTCCCCGCCGAGGGGGACGCCCTCAGGCGGGGGAAATTCGCCTTCAAAATAGAGGACATGAGCAGACGGCGGATTCTCTCCGTGCGGGTGCGGACTTTAAAATAGTTTGCCGAAAGTCCTTCCCCTTATGGACTCGCCCTTCCCATTCGTGGTATCCTTCAGGGCGGAGGCGACTATGACAACACCAGAGGATGTGCGGTACACCAGGACCCACGAGTGGGTGCGGAATCCCGAGGGGGAGTGCGAAATCGGGCTCACGGACTATGCCCAGCACGAACTGGGGGACATCGTGTTCGTGAACCTGCCCCAGGTTGGGGACCCCCTCAAAACCGGGGAGGCCTTCGGGGACATTGAGTCCGTCAAGGCGGTTTCGGACATCTACAGCCCCCTGGACGGGGAAGTGACCGCAATCAACGAGGCCGTCATGGACGAGCCGGAACGGGTCAACAGGGCCCCCTACGAAACCTGGCTCATCAAGGCCAGGGGCGTTTTCAAAGAGGGCGGACTCATTTCAGCGGAAGCCTACCGGAGTTTGACAAAAAAATAAGGCCCCCGGCCACAAGGAGACATTATGGGCCACTACATCCCGAACACCCCCGGTGAACGGGAGTACATGCTGAAAACCCTGGGCGTCACAACCTGGGAAGAACTGTTTGCGGCGGTTCCCGAGGGGGTGCGCGTCAAGGGCCTTCACCTTCCCCCGGGGCTTTCGGAACTGGAAGTGTCCCGCCGGATGGAAGCCCTGAGCGCGGAGAATCACGTCTACCGCACCGTCTTCCGGGGGGCCGGCTCCTACCGGCACTACATCCCCGCGGCGGTGCGGCGGATCACCGCCAACGAGACCTTCCTCACCGCCTACACCCCCTACCAGGCGGAAATCAGCCAGGGGGTCCTCCAGTCAATCTTTGAATATCAAACCATGATATGCGAACTCACCGGCATGGACGCCTCAAACGCCTCGGCCTACGACGGGGCCAGCGCCGCCGCCGAGGGGGCCGCCATGTGCCGGGAGCGGAACCGGACCTCCCTCTTCGTGTCCGAAGGGGCCGCCCCCCAGACCCTCCAGACCCTGCGGACCTATTGCCGGGGCTACGGCATGGACGTCCGCACCGTCCCCCTCAAGGACGGAAAAACCGGCCCGGAGGCCCTCAAGGCCATGCTCACGGCGGACGCGGCGGGGGTCTACATCCAGCAGCCCAACTACTTCGGCCTCATCGAGGACCTTTCGGCCCTTGGGGAGATCGCCCACGGGGCCGGGGCAAAGCTGATCGCCGGGTGCAACCCCATCGCCCTGGGGCTCCTCGAAAGCCCCGGGGCCTGCGGGGCGGACATCGCCGTGGGGGAGGGCCAGCCCCTGGGGCTTCCCATGGCCTTCGGGGGGCCCTACCTGGGGTTCATGGCCTGCAAGGCGGCCCTTTTGCGGAAACTTCCGGGCCGGATCGTGGGCCAAACAAGGGACGCCCAGGGCAGGCGGGCCTTCGTGCTCACCCTGCAAGCCAGGGAACAGCACATCCGGCGGGAGAAGGCCTCGAGCAACCTCTGCTCCAACGAGGCCCTCTGCGCGCTCACCGCCGGGGTGTACCTTGCGGTGATGGGGGCCGAAGGTCTCGCGGAAGCGGCCCGCCAGTGCCGCGCCAAGGCGGTCTACGCCGCACGGGAGCTTTCCCGCATCAGGGGCTTCGAGCTTGCCTATCCGGGGGAGTTCTTCAACGAGTTCGTCACCGCCTGCCCGGACGCGGAGAAGACCCTTTCCCTGCTGAAACAGCGTGACATCCTCGGGGGGCTTCCCCTGGGAGCTAGAAAAATTCTCTGGTGTTGCACAGAAGTGAACACAAAGGCCGAAATCGACGAGCTCGTCGCAACCGTAAAGGAGGCGCGGTGATGGAACTCATCTTCGAGAAAAGCAAACCCGGAAGGGGCTCCTCCATCCTGCCCCCCTGCGACGTGCCCGGCGCGCCCCTTGCATCGGGAACCCGGAAAATTCCGCCCCATCTCCCGTCCCTGGACGAAAACCAGGTGAGCCGCCACTACTCGGCCCTGGCGAAGCGCTCCTTCGGGGTGAACGACGGGTTCTATCCCCTGGGTTCCTGCACCATGAAGTACAACCCCAAGATAAACGAGGTCGCCGCGTCCCTGCCCGGTTTCACGGACATCCACCCCCTCCAGGACGCGCCCTCCGTGCAGGGCTGCCTCCGGGCGCTCTGCCAGGCGGAAAAGCTGCTCGCCGAAATCACCGGCACTGACCACGTCACCTTCCAGCCCGCGGCCGGGGCCCACGGGGAACTGACCGGGCTCCTCCTCATACGGGCCTGGCACGCCAAACGGGGGGACTCCGGGCGGGTCAAGATCATCGTGCCGGATTCCGCCCACGGCACGAACCCGGCCAGCGCGGCCATGGCGGGCTTTTCCGTGGTCAACATCCCCTCCACCGGGGACGGCTACGTCGACCTGGACGCGCTCCGGGCCGCCTGCGGGGAGGACACGGCGGGGCTCATGCTCACCAACCCCAACACCCTGGGGCTCTTC
>JAISTZ010000038.1 GCA_031272345.1 Spirochaetaceae bacterium
TTGATCCTGCCAAAACCAGAGAGGAATTCTCCCTGCCGCCCAACATCATACCGGTGACCTTTCTTCCCACCGGCTATCCTGCCGCCAATGCGAAACCCGCTCCCCTTCACAGCCAGAAACACGGGTTGGAGAAACTGTTGATTGGGTAAATGCGGATCTCCTTCATACCCGCTTCGTCCGTCAGAACAGCCTCCTGCCTTTCACCCTTTTGTAGCGGCGGCGGTGTTTTCGCTTTCCGGACGCCGCTTCTTCAACAGAATATAACCTATGACGCTGATGCACAGAGCGCCGAGCACATCGACGATCAGGTCCTTCATGGTGTCCACCACCGCCGCATGACCTGAGAGCACCGTGCCGTCAGGCAGGATGTATTGCTGCATGTTCAGTGACAGAAACGCATCCATGCCGAACTCGACGATCTCCCACAGGGTGTCGAGCATCACCGCGAAACAGAACGAAAAGAACGACATGAACCAGTCACTCAATCCCAGGTTGATTCTTTCGCTGCGGTTGATGATGTCGATAATGCTGAAACCGAAGGAGGCGAGCATTGCGCCGCTCAAGGCGTGGAGCACGGTGTCCCAATGGAAAAACCGGCGGTAAAATCCCCGCACTTCCCCCAGAATGACGGCGGCGTACAAAAACACGACAAAGAAGATGTGCATCCCATTGGGAAAGGTGATTTTGAAGTTTCGCTCCAGGGCCGATGGCAGAAACAGGGCGAACACCCCCAAGAGGCACTCAAGGATGACCTTCACATAATCGCCTGTGCGGCGCGCAGTGATGAGCGTCCTGCCTGCGAGGGTGACGGCGAGCCCAGCCGCGCCGTACACGAAGGAGATGGCGAGCATGGCCAGCAGTATTTTTGACATGGCATCACGGACACGGAATGTCTTCATTGTTTACCTCCGCCGCCCCAAACCTATCATGGCATCTCAGGATCGTCAAGACCCGCATCGTACCGTCGTCCCCCGCCTTACATTCCGCAAAAAATTTAACAGAACTTTACACTTACACCGTGTAATGTAAATTACGTTACATATCCTGGCTAACGTGTCATTGCCTTTCATACCCAGTGTAGTGTATCTTACCGCAACTGTCAATGGGGCAGGACGCATATAGGGGGGCAGGGCGAATGATACTTGAACGAAGGACGGACATAAATATTGAGCGGATGGCAAGCGACATGAAAGATTCTTTGGAAAGCGACAGGAGTGGTTAAATGACACTGAATATTTTAGTGACTGTAGACTCCAATTATGTTATGCCGCTGAAAACAATGCTGTTCAGCCTTTTTATAAGCAACCCACATACGGATTTCAGGATAATTCTTCTGTATTCTGACCTGCGGGCTGACGAAATATCGGAGTTGGAGCGCTATACCGCCCTGTTCCGCCAAAAATTCCTCCCGGTTAAGGCGGTGGAACTTCCGGGTGTACCCGCCGTTTCCTATTACACCAGGACAATGTACCACCGCCTTTTGGCGTATGAGATTCTTCCGCAGGAAATCGACAGGGCGCTGTATCTTGATCCGGACATTTTAGTCATCAACCCTGTCGAATCGCTTTATACCTTCGATTTGGGGAACAAGCTCTGGGCGGCTTGCTCACATGCCGGCCCGATTGTGGACGGAATTAACCGCGCAAGGCTGCAAATGCCGGAGGAAGGGCGATATTTTAATTCCGGTGTTCTTTTGATGGATTTGCGGATGCAGCGTAAGGAACTCACAGTATCGGACATATTCGATTACGTAAACAAATACCAGAACAGATTGCTGCTGCCTGACCAGGACATCCTGAACGGCCTGTATTCGGACAGGATTCTCGAACTGAACGAACTGCTGTATAACTACGATGTGCGGAAAAGACGCCGCTACTTTCTTGCGTCAAAAGGTGAAGCTGACGATGACTGGATTACAACTCACACGGTGGTACTGCATTTTTGCGGGAAACACAAGCCCTGGCACAAGAATTATTATGGGCATTTCAGTTTCATGTACAAGTATTGCATGAATTTGGCCGCCCTCAACAGCTCGGCTTTGACAAAATCACCGATAGTGTTTACCTAATCATCTTTTCTTTCGCCTTACATTTCGCGCAAAAATGAATAGAACTTTACACTTACACCGTGTAATGTAAATTACGTTACATATTTGTCCAACTTGTTATTGCGTTTCATATATAGGGTAGTCATTATATTTAAACGTCAAGGAGGGCGGACCGCATAGAAATCCGTGCGAATTTCAGCCGCCCCATAAGGAAGTATACCATGGAAACGCGCAACACCCCATTGGAAATCAGGACGCACACGGGCTTTCGGGAACGGGCGTCCTACGGGCTGTATTTCGTCGGGCAGAATATCTTCTACTTCCTTATCATGCAGTTTCTCATGCTGTTCTATACGGATTACCGCTTCATGTCCCCCGCCGCCGTGGGCCTGATTTTTCTCGTGGCTCGCGTGTGGGACGCGGTAAACGACCCGATGTTCGGTATTATTGTAGACAAGGCCCACCTGAAGCGGGGCAAGTTCAAACCGTGGATTGCCGCCGCGACATGCCTTGTTCCCCTTGCGACCATCGCGATTTTTGCCATGCCGGAAGGAATGGGCGCGACGGGGCAAATCGCCTACGCATCGGTTACTTACATCCTGTTCGGTATGCTCTACACGGTGTGCGACGTGCCGATTTTTGCGCTGGCGACCGCGATGACCGACAACATCCAGGAGCGCACGACGATTATTTCCATCGGGCGGCTCGCGGCGATGTTCGCCATGCTCGTACTGAGCATCACCGTCATGCCCATCGTGCTTGCTGCGGGGTGGCTTCAAGCGGCAGTGGCGCTTTCTGTCATCGGCTTCGCGGTCATGCTGCCGATTAACATTTTCGCAAAAGAGCGTTTCGTAGACAAGAACGCCCCCGCGGTTTCCCTGAAAGATATTTTCCGTTATCTCGCGGGCAACAAGTATCTGCTGATTTTCTACCTTTCGATGATTGTTTCGGGCTGCACCAACACCGTTGGAGCGATGATTAACTATGTGGCGAAATACATGCTCGGTGGGGAAAACATGATTCCCGTCAATATGCTCGCCATGACTGTTCCCGTCCTCATCATCGCCGCCACCCTCCCAGCCATTACGAAAAGGATAGACAAGTTCCACATCTATATCGCGGGGACGATAATCAACATCGGGGGAGCGCTGCTCGGCTATTTCGTAGGCTACGGCAACCTCGCGCCGTACCCCGTCATAGCGGCGTTTCGCGGCATCGGCTTCGGCGTGAGCAATGTGATGGCGTTTATGTTCGCTGCCGACTGCGTAGAATACGGCGATTTCAAAACAGGCAAACGGGCGGAAGGCATCACCTTCTCCATTCAGACCTTCGCTACGAAGATAACCGGCGCAGTCTCCGGCGCGATTTGCGGCATCCCGATGACTGCGGTAGGCTACGACGGCGCGCTCGGCGTACAGGGCGCAGCGACCATTGACGGAATGTGGAAAACCTATACGCTCTTCCCCGTCATCGGGTTCGCGCTGTCCCTGCCGCTGCTGTGGCTGTACAAACTGCGCGACAAGGATGTGCAGATTATGGCATTATGCAACCAGAAGCAAATCACGCGGGAAGAAGCCGTCAGCCGACTTTCCCGCACGTATTAGGGGAATGGCATGAACGGCAAAGAATTAACGGCGCAGATGACGCTTCAGGAAAAAGCATCGCTCTGTTCGGGATTGGATTTTTGGCGGCTAAAAGGTGTTGAACGGCTGGGGCTTTATCCGGTAATGGTCACGGACGGCCCCCATGGGCTTCGCAAGCAGGTGGAAGGGGGCGACCATCTCGGAATCGGCGCGAGCGTCCCCGCAACGTGTTTTCCCACGGCAAGCGCGACGGCAAACAGTTTTGACCGTCAATTATTGGCGGAAATCGGCGGCGCGATTGGAGAGGAATGTCTGCAAGAAGGCGTCTCCGTGCTTTTGGCTCCCGGCGCGAATATAAAACGTTCCCCCCTGTGCGGCCGCAATTTTGAATATTTCAGCGAAGACCCCTATCTCACGGGTGAACTTGCCGCCGCATTTATCGAAGGCGTTCAGCAAAAAGGCGTCGGCACGGCGATAAAACATTTTGCGGCGAACAATCAGGAAAAATACCGCATGACCAGCAACTCCGTCATCGACGACCGGGCGCTGCGTGAAATCTATCTGTCCGGATTTGAACGGGCGGTCAAAAAAGGAAGACTCTATTCCGTCATGTGTTCCTATAATCTTTTGAACGGCGTGTATGTCAACGAAAATTATTTTTTATTGACCGAGGTTCTGCGGAAAGAATGGGGATTTGACGGCGTGGTGATGACTGATTGGGGCGCGGTGACCGATCGGGTCAAAGGGCTTGCCGCAGGGCTTGATTTGGAAATGCCGGCGTCAAACGGTGTTACCGATGCGGAAATTGCAGCGGCGGTGCAAAACAATTCCCTTGACGAGGCGGTTTTAGATACTGCGGCGGCGCGGGTGGCTGACCTTATACTTACGGCGCAAGACGCAAAAAAACCTGATTACCAATGCGATATGGAAACCCATCACGCACTGGCGCTCCGCGCGGCTCGTGAATCCGCCGTGCTTTTAAAAAACGACGACGCTATTCTGCCGCTCGCCGCGTCAAAAAGCATTGCCGTCATCGGAGCATTCGCCAAGACGCCGCGCTATCAAGGCGCGGGAAGCAGCAAGATTAATCCCTACCGGATAGACAACGCGCTGGACGCGCTAAAAAACATGGGCGCGGATATTGAATACGCTCCGGGGTATTTAACAGGGGAAAAAAGCGGCGATGAAGAAACCTTGTTAAACGAAGCCTGCGCGCTGGCGGTTCAAAAAGATATGGCGATTATTTTTGCGGGATTACCCGATGAATACGAAAGCGAGGGATTTGACCGCGTCAGTTTGGATATGCCGCAAAGCCACAACCGCCTTATTGAAATGGTTGCCAAGGCCAACCCGAATACGGCTGTTGTGCTGCAAACCGGCTCGCCGGTCGTCATGCCGTGGGCAGATTCGGTGAAGGGTATTTTGCTCGCGGGGCTTGGCGGACAGGCGGGCGGCACGGCGGTTGCGGAATTACTTACGGGCAAAGCCGTACCATGCGGCAAGTTGGCGGAAAGTTATCCGCTCGCGCTCACGGACACTCCCTGTTTCAATTATTTTGCGAAAGACTCAAGCAGCGCGGAATACCGCGAAAGCATCTTTGTGGGGTACCGCTATTATGATACGGCGGGAAAACAAACGGCATATCCTTTTGGACACGGGTTGTCCTACACAACCTTTGCCTATTCTGATTTGACCCTTTCCCGTTCCGAATGGAAACCGGGCGATGAATTGGAAATATCGGTTCAAATTCAAAATACCGGAACAGTGTCGGGCGTGGAAATTGCGCAGCTCTATCTTGGCATCAATAATTCCCGCATCTATCGCGCGGCAAAAGAACTCAAAGGGTTTGAAAAGGTTTTTCTGTCTCCGGGCGAAAGTAAAACACTTGTCTTTCGTTTGGACACACGGAGTTTTGCGTATTACAATACGGCGATACAGGATTGGGCAGTGGAATCCGGTGAGTACACAATTTCCGTGGGAGCGTCCATCGCCGATATTCGGCTGACACAAACAGTGCGGGTTTCAGGGGACGGCAAAGAGGCGCTGCTCAGCGACATGCGGGAACGCGCTCCGACATATTATCATCTGCCGCATGAAACTTTGGCAATTTCCGATGATGAATTCGAAGCGATATACGGCAAGAACCTGCCGCCGTCAAAGCGCTTGCCTGAAGAACCCTTTACGCTCAATTCCCGCCTGAACGAAGTACAGGGAACGTTCATCGGACGCAAACTGCGTCAGGGAGCCTTAGCCGCGTTAGACAAGATGTTTGGCGCGGGGCAGAACACGGATTTGGAATTGATGATGCGGGCCTCGGTAATGGAATCTCCGTTACGCAGTTTGATTATGTTCAGCAGGGGGACATTGTCAAAAAAGCAGCTCACGGGATTGCTTGCCGCAATCAACCTTGAGACTCGGATAAAAAGATTCTTCGAAAAAAAAATAATGTAAAATATCCTTTTATTTGCAAATGCCGAATTCAGAGATTACTGATTGTATGTGTCATCGTATGCGGTCATGGAGGGGTAAGCCTCCTTGACGGTCTTGGGATGCCATGATATGTTTTGAGCGGCGGAGGTTGACAATGAATATGTGGAAACTGCCGGAAAAGTTACTCTACTACTTCCTCTACTTTTGCCTCATGTCTTTTCTGGGCTGGATCATCGAGACGATATACCGGAGCAGCAAGGAAAAGCGCCTTGTCAACGCCGGTTTTCTCTACGGGCCCTTCCTGCCGATTTACGGCTTCGGCGCGGTGGTGATTACGTTTATCAATGCGGAATTACAGACCCTGCCGCCGGCCGCCGCGTGGACAATAACGCTGCTATCACCCACGGTGATTGAATATGTGGGCGCCTGCATAATGGAAAAAATCTTCGGCCTCAAACTCTGGAATTACGACAACCGCTTTCTCAACTTACAGGGAAGAATCTGCCTCAAATTCTCCCTGTGCTGGGCGTTTTGCGCGGCCCTTCTCGTGCTCGTCATACAGCCGAGAGTCTGGACACGCATCGACATCGGGGGGCCGTACCTTTCCTATTTTTGGGCAGGGGCGTTTTTCGCGTACCTTGTCATCGATATTTTCCATTCGGCAAGATCGCTGTTCAATTTCCGCGCCTTCCGCAACGACCTCGCCGCGCTCATCGAAAAAGGCAGGGCGTATCAACCGGTATTTGAAACCCTGTTTGACAAGCGCATGAAAATCAAACTGCCGCCGGACATCCGGCGCATCATGCGGCCCCTGTCGGCGTTCTCCGGCATACGCGCCGGTTTCAAAGACAGCCTTCCCGCGTTCCCCGAAAAAATCAAACAGGAACTGGAAAACCGTTTTTGGAAAATTCCCCGCGAACGGCGGCAAAACCTCTGGAACATTTTCAAAAGCGATCACCTGATCAAAATACTTGCTGAACACCAAAGAGTTCGGCAGGAATCTGTCACGACCCATACCGTCCGCCTTTGCGTGAAAACGGAAGAGGCGCTCCTCGCCCCTTATGCTTCAACACCGGGTATTGCCCTAACTGATGTCTCCGCCCGCATCAATCCCGCCATCGTTGAGTATCTCCTCGCAGAAATCGCGGATGTTCCGGTGCACAACAAAATCATCGTCGAAGTGAGCGCCGGGGATACGGGAACCTTGGGTGATGAAAAACTCGCGGCCCTGCGGGGACTGCTCTGCGCGGAGACAGGCAAACAGGCTGCGCGGATCATGCGGGAGAACCGGCGGCTGCGTCTCTCCGCCGCCGTCATGTTCGCGGCGGGTCTTTTGTTCATCTCAGCTAAAGCGCTGTTTCCATCTCTCTCCGCAAAATTTTCTCTGGACGAGCTGCGAATCATCGCAGGCTGGGTCTTCGTGTGGCGCGGAGTCGAAAACCTGTCGTTCACCCTTGTCTCCAACAACCGGCGCAAGATGAAGCTGCTGCAATTGTTTCAGGCGGAGTACCGGGCGGGATAGGCGGCTGTTTATTTTGCGGCAAACGCGGGAGGGCGAAATTATCGAGGATGATTCGGAGCAGTAGTCCTGCGGCCGTGTTACTTCTCCAGGGTTACAAACCTGTCCTGCACACATCCTGTCACGGGTTGAACAACGGAGATGCGGCCGCTGCAATCACGTGGAGCACAATGTCGGCAGAAAAGTGCGCTATCATCGCAGACTCCAGGCTCTTCTTCCAATATAAAACCCCAAAGGCGACTCCAATCACGCCGTTCAACAAAACCGCCCGGACAACAACAAGCGGCGTTATCGCGGTCACCGCCGCGGTGGCAGGTAAATGTCCCAGGCCGAACAAGACTGCGGAAAGAACAATCGAGAGCCATACGCCGAAATCTGTTGGCGTACCGGCGGCAGTCTTTTTTATTTTGGCGGTAATCCACACAAAAAACGAAACGAGAAACAACCGGAACATCAGCTCTTCCGCAATGCCGCCGTAGAATGACGCCAGCAATCCCTTCCACCAAACGGGAGTATCCGCGCTCAACAGCGTGGTGATTGGCAATTTTCTGAAAGGCAAATCCAGCAGGACGGTGATCACGCCCCCTGCCGCGCCGACACCCACAGAAAGGGGCAGCAGGGATAACAAGGCCCCGCGTTGCGGTTTGCATTCCAAAGCGCCTTCAAGTATGGGCAGCCCCATCCCCACGCGCCTGGACAACAGCAGCCCGAAGAAAATGGCGATGCCGAACAAAACAAGGTTCTGCATGAGCCCGGCGAGTACCAGTACCGGCGTAAGCGCGACAGGTTCAGGAAGCATCGCCAGTTGATAGGGCATGACAAGCAGCGCCCCGGCAACGCTCGCCGCAAGCAAAATGAAAAACAGTTTCCAGTTGATAATCGGTTTCATCACAGTCATACTCCTTAGTTCCAGCTTACCGTTCTTTGCCCATAGCCGCAAGCAGCCGCCCGTTCTCCGCGATACGCAGGCGTGAAATTGTGTAGACAAAGGCGGAGTTCGCCAGCACGATACGGTTGCCGAAGTTCGTCATCGTGCGGATTTTCGGCGCGTCGATGAGGCGCAACGGTGAAAAACGCGCGATGTAGTGGGCGGGAATGTAGCCGAAGTTGAACTTGAACGCCGTCAGTTGCGCCCACTTTTCCGCGCGAATCTGGTACTTCAATTCCGCCCGCGTCATCTCCCTATCGCTGTTTCCAAGTAACCGCGTTTCGGAAAACCCGGGGTAGTAGTTTGAAACGCTTTCCGCAGTGAGGAACACAAGGGGTCCCTCGGTACGGGCAGGCTCCACCCCGTCGGCGTTGATTCTCGTTGTCTTTGCAACCTCCCGCAGGATAAGAAAATCCTCCGAAGCGGCAAGGGTGTAGGCGAAATACGCGCGGCCGCTCTTTGCAAACTTCTCTTTGAGTTGGCTGACAAAGGCGGCGGAAAGACCCCTGTATGCGTCTTCGGGGATTTCGAGGGTCACCATGAAGAGTTTCGGCGGGCCCTTTCGTCCCGGCATATAATCACGCTTGAGGTAGGTCCACATTTCAACCGGGTGGAGGCGCAGGGCGCAGGTCTCGCCGCGCCATGTAACACGAAAATCACAATCCCCTTCCAGAATGTTGAAGTTCGGAATCTCGTAACTCCAGACGGATTCTTGCCCGCGGTCGTGCCACAAATACCCTGCGTACCGCTTGTCCAGGGACTGCCCGCGCACACCGCGCCTCCCGCCGTCAACGTCAAGAATCGTGTCAGCGGCAAAGAACAGCGGCGCTGTTGTGAATTCCCACGCCTCGTCAAAAATCGCCTTGTGCCAGTAGCCGGTTTCCCCGGCGGCGTTCCGTCCTGCCACGCGCAGTTCACGGGCGGCGTTGCCCTGCCCGTTCTGCACAATCGTGATGTGCCGCGTAATCGCCGCATCTCCCACAAGGGGAATGGGCGGCTGGGTCCGCCAGTCTTCCGGCGGCAGCCCCCATTCGGTGAGATTGGAGAAATAATCGCCGCCCTGCAAAGCGGATTTATAGGGCGTGTAGGTGTACTTGAAAAACATCGGGTCGCTGCCGGTGGTGTCAAAATCAGCAAGGCGTGTGTACATTTCGCCCGCGTCATTGATGACGAACATGGTTGACGCGCCGGCGGAAAGGGCGGCGGCCTTGAACGTGCCGCGCTCCGGGCCGATGAAGTTGCGCGAGAAATCACTGGGCACTCCGGTATCGGCGTAGCGGATCTCCTGGCCGTCCGCCATGAGCATATAGGTCGTGGCGATTTCCATGGTGCCATTGTGGTGCTGGTTGCCGAAGGGGTCCTCGTAATACAAGACGTGGGCGTTGCGTTTGCCCAGCGCCCAGGCGCGGTTTTGCGCCGTCTCCGCGTCAAGCAGAAGGGGTTCCTCCTTCGGCCACCCCTGTTTGCTGAGCCACATGCCGCTGGCGTGGGCGATGGTTTTGTCAACGCAGTAGCGGTAAAAGGCGCCGCCGGTGGAAAGGGCGACCAGTTCATCCGCGTCAGCAGACAGTTCCGCCGCCGCCTTGCCGCCGGGGAGGAGTCCGGTCTTTGCAAACAGCGTCCACGCGGAGAGTTCTGCCGCAGGGCTCGCGCTCTTGTACCATATATGTCCGTCGCTGATGATGTAGTAATGATACAGATTGAAGGTCTGCGTCCGGGTCTTGATGTACACCGCGTCAGGAAAACTGCCGTTCACATCCTCGCCGCCGGCTTCCTCCGGCGCGTAGTGGCGCAGGCCGGGGTCTTTGCCCAGGTAGAGCGCGCGGGAAATTGCGCAGGATGTCGAAAAAACAGCGGTGAAACCTATAACGAGTGCGGCAAGACAGGAATGTTTGAACAGTCTTGTATCATTCATCGTATACCTCCTGAAACCTCAAAACCGTTTTGACGCGCCGGGAGCGGCGGCGCCGTAGAAAAAGGTGTGATACTTCCCGTCGCCGAAAATGAAGGCGGTGCAGTCTATCTGCGTGACAAAGTTGAATGACCATGTTTTGAAATGCATACCAACGGTGATGCGCGGGTTGACAAAGGCGGTGAGGACGAAATCATGCCGCGTGGGTTCAAGACCAAAGTTGACGCCGCCCAATGCGTACAGATTGATGAAAAAGGCATTGCTGGTGACAAAGGTGTATGAATAGCCAGCGTTGGGGCCAGCGCAGACATACCACGCGCGATCGTGAAACTTTTCCAGGGCGTCTGATTGCAGGGAGAAGAAGCGGAGGTTTCCGCCTGCGATAAAACTTCCGGCTGATTCGCGCTGCACACGGTTCAGGCGAAAAACCGCGGGCAGCGAAAAATTGCCGGCGTTAAAAACATAAGCGCCGGACAGCGCGCCGGCGAGATAACGCATGGCAAAAGGTTCATCATTCGCTTTGAAATCATCGTAATACTTGAACGACAGTTCCTCGAACCAGTATTTTTGGTACAAGCCCAACGCGGCGTCAAACGCGGGCCGGGTACCGGGTCCGGGTGTGTAGGTGTAGGTCTGGGCGATGCTGAATGACAGCGTGTAATCCCTGAAGCCAAAGGAGAAGCCCAGGAACACCGGCGTGTTTGACTGACTGTTCACTTCGGCGTCATCAAACAGGAGGAAGTTGTATTTGGCGTTGACGCCGACAGAGAACTTGCTGTCAAAGGATTCGATTGCCCCGCCTGTTTCCTGCTTGAGTGAATCAGATGGTTCTTGCGGGAATAATCCGGCTGTTATTGCGGAAAACAGCGCAAGAAGAACAAAAAGCCGTTTTTGTGTCATCGTTGACATTCTAACCGGATTGCGGCGCTTTATCAAGGGATACAATAATGGGAGGGAAATGCCGGGCGGCGCTCACTTCCAGGACCGCAATAAAAAACAATACTGGTAAAAATCGCTTCATTTAAGTCCTCCTAAATTAGGTTACGCACTTAATATAGGCAGCGTGTGTTAAAGGTGTGTGAAGAAGATGTTAAGGTTTTGTTAAATCGGTGGGCGGATGCTTGGTTGATGTTTTCCAGCGGGTGTGCTATGATGGCGGCATGAGTAACTTGAAGGTCTTTGAGAACCGGAAAATCGCGAAAAACGCTTGCCGCCAATACCCGGCAACTGCTGCGCATTATCCAGTCCATCCCCTCGCCCAAGGCGGAGCCCTTCAAACTGTGGCTGGCCCAGGTGGGCAGCGAGCGGCTTGACGAAATCGCCGACCCGGAAAAGGCGATTCTGCGGGGCGCTGATTTTTACCGCGCCAAGGGCTACAGCGAAGCGTGGATAAACCAGCGTCTGCAAACCATCGAGATGCGCAAGGAATTGACGGACGAGTGGAAAAAGCGGGGCATTGAAACCGAAAAGGAATACGCCATCCTCACCAATGAAATGACGAGGGCGTGGAGCGGTATGTCGGTTCAGCAATACAAGGCGCTCAAAGATTTGAAGAAGGAAAACCTGCGCGACAACATGACCAACATCGAACTGGTGCTCAATATGCTTGCCGAAGTTACAACAACGGCGATTTCAAAAAACGAGAAGCCCGATACCTTCGATAAAAACAAACAGGTTGCCAAACGCGGCGGCTCTGTTGCCAAAAACGCGCGGCTCAACATTGAGTCCGAAGTCAGGCAGCCGGTCATTTCGCCTCTGAACGCGAAGGACAAGGGCAAATTGGATGTAGCGCTGCCAAAAACTTGAATCGCGATTGTTTATCCAAAAAGCCCGGCGCTCTCATCGATTTTTTTTCTCTATACGAATATAGGAAAACCGCGCAAAGATGTCAAGCCGCATGGACGCGGATTGACGGCGGCGGTCATTTTCAGTATCCTGTAAAAGCCGCAAAGGAGGCGGCAGACAATGGCGGAAACATCTTTAAGTGTCTATCTTTATTTCAACGGGAATTGCAGGGAAGCTCTGGATTTCTACAGCGGGGTCTTCAAGCAGAAGCCCACCGCCCGCATGACCTATGGGGAGGCCCCG
The DNA here is from genome assembly GCA_031272345.1 of Spirochaetaceae bacterium. Classification (GTDB taxonomy): domain Bacteria; phylum Spirochaetota; class Spirochaetia; order Treponematales; family Treponemataceae; genus JAISTZ01. Next base: position 12,508 of record JAISTZ010000038.1, read on the forward strand.
GACGGGGCGGGAAGCGCGGACAAGGACAGGATTCTCTATTCCTGTATTCCCATCTGCGGCTGCAATGTCATGCTGTCGGACTGCCCCTCGACCATGACGATGAAGGCTGGGGACAATATCGCCCTCACCATCGGCATCCCGGAGGAAAGCGAACTGCGGCGGATATTCGGCTGCCTGGCCCAGGGCGGTACTGTTGACATGGAACTGGACAAGACCTTTTTTGCGCCCCTCTTCGGCATGGTCACCGATAAGTTCGGCATCCCCTGGCAGATTTCCAAGGTGTAGCGCTCCCCAAGCCGGAAACGCCCCGCCCTCTTGTTTTTCCTCAGCGGCCATAACAAAAACAGTCCGTCAGGTGATCGTTCACCAGACCCTCGGCCTGCATGAAGGCGTACACGATGGTGGGCCCCACGAAAGAAAAGCCCCGCCGCTTCAACTCCCCTGAAATCCGCTCCGAGAGTTCCGTGGACGAAGGGACCTCGGCCATGGTTTTGAACCGGTTGATAATCGGCTCGCCGTCGACAAAGCCCCAGAGCCATTTTGAAAAGGATCCTTCTTTTTCTGAGAGGGCGAGGTAGGCCCGGGCGTTTGTCACGGCGGATTCGATCTTACGGCGGTTGCGTATGATGCGCCCGTCCAGGAGGAGCCGCTCCACGTCCTTCGGGGTGTACGCGGCGATTTTTTCCGGGTCCATGCCGTCGAAGGCGGCCCGGTAGTTTTCCCGGCGGCGCAGAATGGTGATCCAGGAAAGCCCCGCCTGGGCGCCGTCCAGGATGAGGGCCTCGAAGAGTTTTTGACTCGACCGCTGGGGCCTCCCCCATTCGCGGTCGTGGTACCTTTCGTAGAGCGAATCCCCCACGCACCAGGGGCACCGCACCGGGGCGGTTTTTACGATATGTCCCATAGTTCAATCCATCCAATTATACCTATGTTGAAGGGATTTTCCAACCCCTTGACGAAACGAAACGGTTAGTCTATATAGTGACGAAAGGAGAAAACCCCATGACATTCCGCACGTTAAAAGCCGTCAGCGATTATGCTAAGGCCATCACAGAGAAACCGGAGAACGCCGTCATCCTCGCCTATCTGGAACCGGAAGAAGCGGTGAAAGTCCTGCAAAGTCTTCCCTCTGAGGCATGGCCTGGTGTGATTAGGCGCATCGCCGGGGCAGACTGGGAGTCCGCGGAGCGGATTCTGAAAGAGAATTTTCCCTCCGTGCCGGTAGAGGACTGTGAGGCCGCGGACGGCATAGAACGGGCCGTACAACTACTCAGGTTTGCCGGAGGCCAGGCATGGCAGAAAGCATGGCGGCAGGTAATCGACATTCTTGAGGACGATGATCCCGCTCTGGCCGAGGAATTCAACAAACATTTTTTCGTGTTTGACGACATAGTAAAACTGGACGACCACAGTGTTCAAAAGGTGATGCGCGAGGTAGATAGTATTGACCTTTGCAAAGCCCTCTACAGGGCCTCCGCTGAGGCGCAGGAAAAAATTTTCCGCAACATGTCCCGGCGGGCCGCGCTGATGCTCAGGGAGGACATGGACCACATAGGGCCCGTCCGGCTTAAAGATGTGGAGGAGGCCCAATATAAAATTTGTTCCATTGTGAGGCGTCTCGGCGAAGCGGGCGAACTCCCTATCCCCGGTCCGGGGGATGATGAGTTGGTCACCGGAAAGAACGTTTTGTCTGCTGAAGAAATCGAAGCGATTCTCGCCTCTATTCACAAGGAGGAAGCGCCGGCGGAGCGGGCCGCGCCAAAAGTCACGGAACTTTCTCCTGACTACATCGAGGAGATACTGGACGCCCTTGCCGCGGGCAAAATCGAGATCCCCGCAAAATACCGCAAGAATAAGGAGATTCCCCATGACAAACGAGCGTGTGTACAAGATGCCCTTTTCCAATGTCTACCCGCTGTTGGTGCAGAAGGCTGAACGCAAGGGCCGCACAAAAGAAGAAGTCGATGAAGTCATTTTCTGGCTGACCGGTTATGACGAAAGCGGTCTGCAAGCGCAGTTGAACGCCAACGCCGATTTGCGCGCCTTTTGGGAACAGGCCCCGCGCATACATGAAAACGCCGCACAAATCACAGGCGTAGTCTGCGGCATCCGTGTCGAGGACATCCAAGACCCGCTGATGCAGAAAATCCGTTGGCTCGATAAGCTGGTCGATGAACTGGCAAAGGGCAAGCCCCTGGAGAAAGTGTTGAGGAGTTGAGGCGCGTATATCCAGGCGGATTGACGGTCACCCGGTTTTAAGCCGCTGGCCGTCCCAGCCGGGGAGCACCGCAGACAGGGGGCCCTCACCCCGTTGCAGGGCGCAGGCGGTCAATCGGTCAAAATAAGCTGTTATTTCCCCGTGGCTGTGGAGGTGGCAGATGTGGGTTATCCATGTGCGCCGGGCGCCGATTTTTTGGGCCGCCTCAAAGGCCTGGTCAAAGGAAAAGTGCGTGGAATGGGGCCGCTCCCGGAGCCCGTCGAGGACCGCGTGGTCGAGGACGCCCGCGGCCCGGCGGATGAGGCCGATTGATTCCGGGGGAATGGCGCTGCAATCGGTGAGGTACGCCAGGGAGTGTTTGACTCCGCCGGTGGTTTCGCTCAGGAGCCACCCGGCAACCCTGAGGCGGCCGTGCATAATGGGTATGTAGACGATGCTGAGGCCGCCGATCACCAGGGGTGATTCCGGCGTGAATCCCTCGCAGGGAATCAGGCGGATCTTCGGCTTGCCCCCGCCCTCGATCGCCGGGGTGAAGGCGTAGGCAAAGCGCTCCCGTATGTCCCGCGCGGTCGGGGCGGTCATGTAGAGGGGAAGAATTTTCCGGTCCCCCCGGCGGGTGTGGTGACTATAGGAAAAAATCCGCAGGTCGTCGATGCCGTGGACGTGGTCCGCGTGGCTGTGGGTGATGAGGACCGCGTCGACCCTGGAGATCCGGTTCGCCAGGGCCTGGAGGCGGAACTCGGGCCCCGCGTCAATCAGCACCGAAACCGGCCCGTCCGCCCCGCCCTCAGCCTGAATATACGCGCCGGTGCGGAACCGTGTGTCCCTGGGGTCGCCGGACGCGCACACGGGGCAACCGCAGCCGATGACCGGAATGCCGTGACTCGTGCCCGTCCCCAAAAGTGTGCAGACCATGGGCTAAGATTAGGCGCGGGGCGGGCTTCTGTCAAGCCTACCGCCCCCTACACCTCCGTAAGCAGCAGAGTCTTTGAATCGACCTTGAGCCTGACCGGAGGCGGGGGGGCCTTTTTGCCCTGGGGGCCGGGGAGGACCCGCCTGAATTCTATCATGTCCGGAAGGGACACCAGCCGGAAGAGGGCGTCGAAGCTCACCCCCCCGGGCAGGACGGACTCCAGGTTTTCCCCCTCGGCGGCGGCGCTCACGCACACGAAGATCCCCGCCTCCCCGGCGTAGTCCCTGAGGAGGGCGAAATCCCCGGGGCCGATCGTGCTGAAATTGACGTCGTCGATGAGCAGACACTGGGCCTTGATGCCCCCCTCCCCCAGGGCCTTTGCGGTGGCGATGATCCTGGGCAGGACCCGGGCGTCCTGGCTGAGGTTGAGGATGACCCGCTTTTTTACCAGGTCCGTAAGGGAATCCTTTGCGGAGGGGGGCCCCTTCTTTGCGATTTCGGCGAAGAGGTTCGCGTACCAGGTGATCACATTGGCGGACTTTTGGTCAAAGGACACGTGGACCACCTGCTTGTCCCGCAGGAGGTAGTCGATCCCGAACTGCACCAGCACCGAAGTCTTGCCCAGGCCCTTCTTTGAGACCACCAGGGCCATGTCCCCCGCCCCCAGGGGTGAATCGCAGAGTTTGTCCACGAGCCTGATGGGGCTTTTGTCGAATAATTCATGCTCAGCCATGCCGTTCTCCTTGTCGTTTTTCCTGGTAAGCTTTCTGAAGCTCCTCAGAAATGCCCTGGGGAACCTTGCCGTATTTGAGAAATTCCATGGAATACTCCGCCTTTCCCTGGGTGAGGGACCGGAGGACCGTGGAAAACCCGAACATCTCGCTCAGGGGCACCTCAGCGTCGACCCGGCTGAAAGCGCCCTCCTCGGTAGACGCGGCTATTATACCACGCCTTTGGTTGATTATGGCGAAAATATTTCCCTGAAATTCCGTGGGCCCCTCGATGGAGACCTTCATCACCGGCTCCAGGATGACGGGCTTCGCCTTGGGGTAGGCCTCCCGGAACGCGCCGATGGCGGCCTGCTGGAAGGCGATGTCCGAGGAGTCCACCGGGTGGGACTGGCCGTCGTTTATGGTGACCTTGACCCCCACGATGGGGAAGCCGATGAGGGTGCCCTTGGCGAGGGCCGCCTTGAACCCCTTGTCGCAGGAGGGGATGAATTCGTTGGGGATGGCCCCGCCCTTGATCGCGTCCACGAACTCGTAGTCCTTGTCCGCGAGGGGCTCCATGAACCCGGCAACCCGGCCGTACTGGCCCGACCCGCCGGTCTGCTTCTTGTGGGTGTAGTTGAATTCCGCCTGCTGGGTGATCGACTCCCGGTAGGCCACCTGGGGCATCCCGGTTTCGACCTCGCACTTGTATTCCCGCCGCATCCGCTCCAGGTATACGTCCAGGTGGAGCTCCCCCATGCCCTTGATGATCGTCTGGTTCGACTCCGGGTCAACGTAGGTCTGGAAGGTGGGGTCCTCCTTGGTGAACCGGTTCAGGGCCTTGGCCATCTGGTCCGCGGATTTCTTGTCCTTGGGCTGAATCGCCAGGGAAATGACCGGGTCCGGCACGAACATGCTCGTCATGGCGTAGTTGAGCTTGCCCCCGCAAAAGGTGTCCCCGGAGGCGCAGTCGACCCCGAACAGGGCCACGATGTCCCCGGGCGCGCCCTCGGTGATGTCCTCCATGGCGGCGCTGTTCATGCGCACCAGGCGGCCCACCTTGAAGCGCTTCCGGGCGCGGGTGTTGTAGAGCTCGTCCCCCTTCTTGAGGGCCCCCTGGTAGATCCGCACGTAGGTGAGCTGCCCGTACTGGCCGTCCTCCAGCTTGAACCCCAGGGCCACCGTGGGCTTGGATTCGTCGCAGAGGAGCTCCACCTGCTCCTCGTTCTTGTCCAGGTCCAGGGCGAAGTTCCTGACCTCCGTGGGGTCCGGCAGGTAGCGGAGCACCCCGTCTATGAGGGGCTGGATGCCCTTGTTTTTATAGGCCGACCCCAGGAACACGGGCACGAACTGCTCCGCCAGGGTACCCCGGCGGATCGCCTCGACGATGAGCTCCTCGGTTTCCTTGCCTTCGAGGAGGGCCTCCATGAGCTCGTCCGAGTGCATGGACGCCGCGTCGAGGAGCTCCTCCCGGAACTTTTTGGCTTCCCCCGCCAGGTAGGGGGGAATCTCCGCGGCCCGCACGGTCTGGCCGTTGTCCCCCTCGAAGTAGAGGGCCTTCATGGAGATGAGGTCCACCACGCCCTCGTGCTTGTCCTCCAGGCCGATGGGAATCTGCACCATGTAGGCGTTCAGCCCCAGCTTTTCCCGGAGCTGCATCCGCACCTTGAGGGGATTCGCCCCGGTGCGGTCGCACTTGTTCACGAAGGCGATTCTGGGCACGTGGTAGCGCTTGAGCTGCCGGTCCACGGTGATCGACTGGGACTGGACCCCGCCCACGGAACAGAGCACCAGAATGGCCCCGTCCAGCACCCGGAGGCTCCGCTCCACCTCCACGGTGAAGTCCACGTGGCCCGGGGTGTCGATCACGTTGATGACGTGGTCTTTCCACTGCACCTGGGTGGAGGCGGATTGAATCGTGATTCCCCGCTCCCGCTCCAGCTCCATGTTGTCCATGACGGCCCCGACCCCGTCCTTGCCCCTGACCTCGTGAATCGCGTGTATCTTGTCGCAATAGTAGAGGATACGCTCGGAAAGGGTCGTCTTGCCCGAGTCGATGTGGGCGCTGATGCCTATATTCCGCATTTTGGAAGGCATAAAATTCATACATACCTCGTAAAAGTTTCCGGCGGCTGCAAACAAAACGCTTTGTCTGTCACCAACCGCCACATAGTGTATATCCTTGTAAGTTACTGCAAAAATATAAAAAAATCAAGTGACAGGAATAAAAAAATTCACTATAATTACTTTTATGACCCTTACAAACAACAACATAGCCATTCTCTGGGACATAGAGAATGTCACCCCCCCGGGGGACTCCAAGTACCTGGATTCAATCATCGATTCGATTTCCGAGCGGGGCAATATCTCCTACGCCATGGCCTTCGGGGACTGGACCCGCCGGGGCATCCACGGCATCGCCTCAAAGCTGGCGGAAAAATCCTTCGAGCTCATCCAAATCCCCGAGTCCCGCAAGAACAGCTCCGACATGTCCATGATAACCCACGGGGTGGAGCTGATTTTCCAATACCCCCACATCTCCCTCTACGTGCTCATCACGGGGGACGCGGACTTCAGGCCCCTCCTGCTGTCCCTCCGCAAATACGGCAAGCAGACCCTCATCATCTGCAACCAGCGGAACGCCTCCACGGACCTGCTCAAGATGGCGGACGAATACATCGACTACCACGACACCATCGACGACGGCATCCCGGAGTCCCAGAACGACGGCAGCGCGGTGATTCCCAGGGACCAGGCCTTCCAACTGCTGGAAGAAACCGTGGGCATCATGCTGGCGGAGGCCCAGGAGCGGAAGAGCAAGGACGGCAAGGTCAAAAAGCCCGGCATCGGGGCGGTCAAAATCCGCATGAAGCTGCTCAACAGCAACTTTGACGAAAAAAAGCTCCACTACCGCACCTGGAAGGCCTTCATCAACGACGCGATTCAGAAGACCTCCGTGCGCTATTCCGAGGACGGGGACATGCTGGAACTGGCCGGGGGGGCCATGCCCGAGCGGATACCCGGGGTCTTCAGCGCCCTCCTGGATTCCATTTCCCCCTCCCCCGCGGTGTGGACGAATTTCAACGAGGCCTCCCAGAACATGCTGGAGGTGCAGAAGATCGACTACAAGCAAAACGGCTATTCCCAGTTCAAGAAGCTCGTCCTGGACGCGGAAAAACGCGGCCTGGTGTCCGTAAAAAACAGCGGGTCCCAGTGGTTCGTGAAGCGCTTTTCCCCCGGGGACTAGGGTCATCCCCGGGCAGCCTCCGGTTCGACGGATTCCGTTTCAGTGGGCTTTAGGCGCACCCCCAGGGCCTTGAGGCCCTTTTCCGCAAAGTTCTGGGCTTTAAAGGATTCCGAGAGGGTCTTCATGCGGGGTTTCTTTGCGTAGTGCAGGGTGAAGGTGAATTTTTCCCTGGTGTCCACGTGGAGCACCTCCATGCCCTCGGGGGCGATGGAGTAGTCCCGGTTCATGATGTACTGGCCGATCCTGCACCGCTTGATGAAGGCGAATCGGGTCGCCGGGTCCCGGTAGATCACCGTGAAGAGCACCTTCGAGAGACTCTCCTTGTCCGCCGGGCCGCAATACCAGAGCCCCGCGTCCACGAAGACCTTCTCCGGGGCGGTCTCCACGGTGTAGAACCCGTTCCGGCGGATAAAGATCACCCGGTCGAAGGGGGTGATTCTGAACAGCTCCGAGCCCGTGTTGACTCCCGTGCCCAGGTAGCCGCTTTTTTCGTCGTACATGAGGGGGGTGTCCCGCTTTACCACTTCTTTTACGTCCACCGCCCTGAATTGTGTGATTGTGGTCCGCCGGAGGGTCTCGGTTTTGTCCAGCCTGTCGAGGATTCCCCGCAGGTAGGACACCGCATAGGCCGTGAGGCCCTTGAGGAGCTTCGCCGTTTCCGCGAGGCGGGCGTTTATCGCCGCCACCTCCTCCCGGTTCTTGTTGATGTCGTAGAGGGAGATCCGCCGGATGGGAATCTTCAGGAGCCGAGTCACGTCCTCCTCCGTGACAGGCCGAATCAGTTCCCCCTTGAAGGGCTTAAACCCCTCGATAACGGCCCTTGTCACGGTCTCGGCGGTCTTCATAAGCTCGATCTTTTTGTATATCCGCTCCTCCACGAAGATCCGCTCCAGGGTGCGCTCGTGGAGCTTTTCCGTCAATTCGCTCCGCTCCCACTCCAGCTCGTCCTTGAGGATGCCCGTGAGCTGCTTTGCGTGGTGGCGGATCACGTCGCCCGCCCTGATTGCCACGGGCATGTTGTCCTTGATCACCAGGAGGTTGCAGGACACGCTCTGCTCGCAGTCCGTGAAGGCGTAGAGGGCGTTCACCACCTCCTCGGCATAGACTCCCCGGGGGAGGCGGATTTCGATTTCGACCTTCCCGGCGGTGAAGTCCGTGATCGAGGCGATCTTGACCTTGCCGTTCCTGGCGGCGTTTTCTATTGACGTGATGAGGGTTTCCGTGGTGGACCCCAGGGGCAGCTCCGTAATCACGATGCGCTTGGGGTCGCTCGTGTCGAGCTTGGCCCTGGAGACCACCTTGCCCAGGCCGTCCTCGTAGGCGGACACGTCCAGGAGCCCCCCGGTGGGGAAGTCCGGGTAGAGGGTGAAGGGCTTTTTCTGGAGACAGGCGATTTCCGCCTCGATGACCTCCCGGATGTTGTGGCTGAGGATGCGGGTGGACATGCCCACGGCGATGCCCTCGGCCCCGATGATGAGGGCCACGGGCAGCTTTGCCCGGAAGACCACCGGCTCCTTGCTCCGGCCGTCGTAGGAGGGCGCGTACCGGGTGATCGCCGGGTTGTAGAGGATGTCCCTGGCGATGGGGCGGATCCGGCACTCGATGTACCTGGGGGCCGAAGCTTCGTCCCCGGTGTAGATGTTGCCGAAATTCCCCTGGGTGTCGATGAAGATGTTCTTGTTTGCCAGCACCACCAGGGCCGACGCGATGGAAGCGTCCCCGTGGGGGTGGTACTTCATGCACTCCCCCACCACGTTGGCCACCTTGTTGAATTTGCCGTCGTCCATCTGGAAGAGGGTGTGGAGGATTCTGCGCTGCACCGGCTTGAGGCCGTCTTCGAGGTCGGGGATGGCCCGGTCCCGAATCACGTAACTGGCGTATTCGAGGAAATTCCTGTCGAAGAGCTTTTTAACGTAGGCCATGCACGGCTAGTCCAATCCTTCTTCGGTGGTCTCGAAGACCGCCTGGGCCTCGGCCATGCGCTGCCGCTCTTCTTCTTCAAGCCGCCTGCGCTCGAGGATCTCGTTCATCTGCTCGTCCAGGTCGGTCTCGGTTTCGTCGAAGAGCTTCACGTTCCGGTAGTTCCGTATGCCCGTGCCCGCGGGAATCAGGTGGCCGATAATCACGTTCTCCTTGAGACCCCGCAGGTTGTCCGTGCCCCCCGCGATGGCCGCGTTGGTGAGCACCCTGGTGGTTTCCTGGAAGGACGCCGCGGAGATGAAGGAATCGATGTTGAGGGACGCCTTGGTGATGCCCTGGAACATGGGCCGGGCGATCGCCGGCTGGCCCCCTTCCTCGATGACCCTGGTGTTCTCCGCGTGGAACTTGTATTTGTCCACCTGTTGGCCGTAGATGAAGCTGGTGTCCCCCACCGCCACGATGACCACCTTGCGGAGCATCTGGCGCACGATGATGCCGATGTGCTTGTCGTTGATGCTGACTCCCTGCATCCGGTACACGTCCTGAATTTCTTTCATAAGATAGTTTTGCAGGGCGTTTTCCCCCAGGATGTCGAGAATGTCGTGGGGGCTGAGCTGCCCGTCGCAGAGCTGCTCCCCGGCCTCAACCGTGTCCCCATCCCGCACCAGGAGCCGCTTGGTCATGGGCACCAGGTGCTCGAAGGTCTTGCCGTATTCGTCCACCACGATGACCACCCGCTTGCCCTTGGTGATTCCCTTGAACTGGACGGTCCCGGAAATCTGGGAGAGCACCGCCGGAGTCTTGGGCTTCCGGGCCTCGAAGAGCTCCGAAACCCTGGGGAGGCCCCCGGTGATGTCGCTGGACTTGGCGGATTCCTTGAGCATCTTGGCGATGGTGGTCCCCGCGGCGATCTGGTCGTTGTCGCCGATTTGCAGGATTGCGCCGCTGGGCAGGTAGTAGCTGCCCCGCTCGTTCCCGGCCTCGTCGGTGATGAGCACCCTGGGCTGTTTTGTGTCCAGGTGCAGGTCCGCGATGCGCTTTTCCACCACCCCGGTCTCCCCGTCGATCTCCTCGGTGAGGGTGGACCCCACGATGATGTCCTCGAAGTGGGCGTACCCGTCGACCTCGGCGATAATCGGCTCCGAGAAGGGGTCGAAGGTGGCCAGGGCCCGGGCGGCGGGAACCGCGGCCCCCTCTTTTACCGTGACCGTGGACCCGTTGGGGATTTCGATCTTCTGCTCGCTCCCGGTGATGTAGAGGGTCCCATCCCGGAGGGCGACGTGCCCGGTGGACTCCGCCGGGACGGGCTTGTTTTTCTTTTCCTGAATGACCGGTGTGCCCTTGATGACCTTGTCCCCGTCGGAGACGAGGAGTTTTACGTCCTTTCCGGCGGGGTATTCGCTGAGGATACGGGAGACCCGCATGAGCCCCTTCCGGGTGAAGAGCCATTCGCCGTTTTTAAGCTCCACGTGGGTGCCGGAGACGCCGTTTACCAGGACCGGATACCTGAGCATGATGCGGTTTTCTTCGGTGACCTTGGACGCGGTGCCCCCCACGTGGAAGGTCCGCATGGTAAGCTGGGTGCCCGGCTGGCCGATCGACTGGGCCGCGATGATTCCCACGGCCTCCCCGATTTCCACGATCTTGTTGTGGGCCAGGTTCCGGCCGTAACACTTGCAGCACACCCCGTGCCTGCTCTCGCAGGTGAGGACCGTGCGCATCTTGACCTTCTCTACCCCGGCTTCGTCAATTTTTTGGGCCAGGGCCTCGTCGATGTATTCGTTCACGCCGCACAGGATCTCCCCGGTGATCGGGTGTTTAACCCGCTCCAGGGTGAACCTGCCGACGATTCTGTCCTTGAGGGCCTCCACGATGTCGTCCCCGTCCTTGATGGCCGAGTATTCGATGCCGTTGATCGTGCCGCAGTCGTCCTCGTTGATGACCACGTCCTGGGCGATGTCGACCAGGCGGCGTGTAAGGTAGCCCGCGTCAGCGGTCTTGAGGGCCGTGTCCGAGAGCCCCTTCCGGGCGCCGTTGGTGGAGATGAAAAACTCGATGACCGAGAGCCCCTCCTTGAAGTTCGCCCGAATCGGCAGCTCGATGATCTCGCCCCCGGGCTTTGCCATGAGTCCCCGCATCCCGGCGAGCTGCCGGATCTGGTTGCGGCTGCCCCTGGCGCCGGAGGTGGCCATCATGTAGATCGTGTTGAACCCGTTCTTGTCCTTTTCCAGGTTCTTCATCATGATGTCCGCCAGTTTTTCGTTGGTCTCGGACCAAATGTCGCAGACCCGGTTGTACCGCTCCTCGTTGGTGATGATTCCGTCGTGGTGCTGCTTTTGTATGGCCGCCACCTCGGTGTTGGCCTTTTCTATCATGCCGGCCTTTTCAGGCGGGATGATGATGTCTTCCATGGAAATCGTCGCGCCGAAGAAGGTGGCGTATTTGTAGCCCACGGACTTTATGGCGTCGAGCATCTGCACCGTAAGCCAGGAGCCGTGCTCCCGGTGGACGGCTTCGATGAGCTTCTTGAGCTCCTTGTCCCCCAGGAGCTCGTTCTTGAATTCAACCTCGGCGGGCATCTCCTGGTTGAACACGAGCCGCCCCGCCGACGTCGTAATCTTCTTGCCGTTGTAGGGCGCTTTTTTAACATGCACCTCGATTTCTTCCTGCCACTTTATGCTGCCCCACTCGGCGGCCAGGAGTGCCTCTTCTTCGCTTGAAAAACATCTGAGGCGCTCCCCCTTGTTCGGGAGAGTCTTGGTGAGGTAGTAGATCCCCAGGACCATATCCTGGGAGGGATAGACAATGGTCTTGCCGTTGGCCGGGTCCAGGAGATTCCGGGCCGAAAGCATGAGAGTCCAGCACTCCATCTGGGCCGCCTGGGTGAGGGGCACGTGGACCGCCATCTGGTCCCCGTCGAAGTCCGCGTTGAAGGCGTGGCACACCAGGGGGTGCAGCTTTATGGCCTTCCCCTCCACCAGCACGGGCTCGAAGGCCTGGATACCCAGCCGGTGCAGGGTGGGCGCCCGGTTCAGCATGACCGGATGCTCCCGGACAACCTCGTCCAGGATGGCGAACACCGAGGGGTCCTCCTGTTCCACCAGAATCTTGGCCTTTTTGATGTTGAACACGACCTCTTTATCCACGAGCTTCTTCATGATGAAGGGCTTGAAGAGCTCCAGGGCCATCTTTGTGGGGAGCCCGCACTGCCAGAGTTTGAGCTCCGGACCCACCACGATGACCGACCGGCCCGAATAGTCCACCCGCTTGCCCAGGAGATTCTGCCTGAATCTGCCCTGCTTGCCCTTGAGCATGTCCGAAATCGACTTGAGGGGCCGGTTCGACGCGCCCTTCACCACCCGCTTGCGCTTTGAGTTGTCGAAGAGGGCGTCCACCGCCTCCTGGAGCATCCGTTTTTCGTTCCTGATGATGATGTCCGGGGCGGAAAGCTGCATGAGCCGCTTGAGCCGGTTGTTCCGGTTGATCACCCGGCGGTAGAGATCGTTCAGGTCGCTGGTGGCGAACCTGCCCCCGTCAAGCTGCACCATGGGCCGCAGCTCCGGGGGAATCACCGGAATCACGTCCAGGATCATCCAGGAGCACTTGTTCTGGGAGGCCCGGAAATTTTCCACGATTTCTATGCGCTTGAGGAGCCGTTTGTCGCTCTTGGCGCCCTTTTCTATCATCCTTGCCCGGAGTTCCCCGGCCAGGTCGTCGAGATTCAGGTTTTCCAGGAGCACCTTTACGGCCTCAGCGCCCATGCCCGCCTGGAAGGAATCCCCGTAGCGGTCGTGGGCGTCGATGTATTCGTCCTCGGTGAGGAGCTGCATCTTCTTGAGGTCCGTGTCTCCGGGGTCGATGACGATGTATTTTTCGTAGTAGAGGACCGACCGGAGGGCCGCCACTTGCAGGTCGAGGAGGAGCCCCATCCGGGAGGGCACCGAGCGGTAGTACCAGATGTGGGAGACCGGCGCCGCCAGCTCGATGTGGCCCATGCGCTCCCGCCGCACCTTGAAGTGGGTGACCTCCACCCCGCAGCGGTCGCAGATGATGCCCTTGTAGCGGATCGACTTGAATTTGCCGCAATAGCACTCCCATTCCTTTGTGGTGCCGAAGATGCGCTCGCAAAAGAGCCCGTCCTTCTCCGGACGCAGGGTGCGGTAGTTTATGGTTTCGGGTTTTTTTACCTCCCCGTAGGACCATGCCCGGATGGTCTCCGGGGAGGCAAGCTTTATCATCAAACTGTCAAAATCCTGAATGTCTCGCATGGCGACTCCTTTTAGAAATTGGACCCGGACTTGGAGATGAGCTCCTCGTCCCGCTCGGTGAGGGGTATCTGCTTGCCCTTGGCGTCGTAGATGGTGAAGTCCAGGGCCAGGCCCCGCAGCTCCTGCACGAGCACGTTGAAGGACTCCGGCACCCCCGCCGCGGTGGAGGGCTCGCCCTTTACGATGGACTCGTAAATCTTTGTACGCCCGGTCATGTCGTCACTCTTGATGGTGAGGAGCTCCTGGAGGGTGTTGGCCGCGCCGTAAGCTTCCAGGGCCCACACCTCCATCTCTCCCAGGCGCTGGCCCCCGAACTGGGCCTTGCCGCCCAGGGGCTGCTGGGTCACCAGGGAATAGGGCCCCGTGGACCGGGCGTGCATCTTGTCGTCCACCAGGTGGTGGAGCTTCATAAAGTAGATGACTCCCACAAACACGTCGTTCTTAAAGGGCTCGCCGGTGCGGCCGTCCCTGAGCCGGGCCTTGGAACTGGGATTGAACCCGGCCTGCTT
>JAISTZ010000188.1 GCA_031272345.1 Spirochaetaceae bacterium
CCGCCCGCTGAGTCTAAACCGGACGGGGGCGTCGCTGCCTGGGGCTCCCCTCCGCCGGGGAGTCCCTGCGCCCCCAGGCGCGCCCCAAAGGGGCCGCCGGGGGCAATTTTCTATAAACAGGAGAAATCCCCGGCCCCTAAGAGTCTCAAGAAATGGACCGGGGACTTCTCCAACGGAATCCTATGCAAGCAAAAACTCGTGAGAATCCCTGTACCCCCCTTTTTTGATGGTGCGGACACGCAAAAACTCACCTTTAAGATGATAAATCATCGTAAAGGTGGTTGTCAATACCTTTTTTGAATTTTTTTTTAGTTTTAGCGGTTTTTTATCCAGGGACAATTGCGAAATGACAAGTCTCAGAGAGCTTTTAGCCTGTAACATGAAAGAACGGCGGCGCATACTGGGCCTTTCGCAATCAAAACTTGCCGAACGGCTTAATGCCGCGCCTACATACATCGCTATGATTGAGGCAAAAAAGAAATTCCCCTCCGTTGAGATGCTGGAAAGGATAGCCGCCGCGTTGCAGGTCGATTCTCCTGAACTGTTTTCGGTACAATCATATCCTTCAGAGTCAGCACAGGAACTGCGCCGCACCTTGCTTTCGGACTTTGAAAAGTTTATCCAGGCAAAATTAAAAGAAATACAAGACGTCTAGGCATGGCGCCAGGCCGGAGCATATTGACCGCCCCCATTTTTTATGCTACAATCCTTCCCATGACCGCGGATAATCGTAAGAGTGTTCGTTATAATGACGTTGGACGGATAGATGCGGGTGGGACGTCCCTGTTTCCTGGTATGCTGCTCGACATCAGCCAGACCGGGTGCAGGTGCCGCTTCCCCTGTCTCATCGACTTCGACGAAGAGGAGGAGTATTTGCTCCGAATCCTTCCCTCCCACAAAAACACGAGCCATTCCTTTGCGTTACTCGGCAGGCCCGTGTGGCAGAAAAAGGACGATTCTTCCACAACCGCGGGGTTTGAGTTTCTTCACTCCCCGGACGGAAAGCGCCTTATGAGCTACATCGAGCAATTGAAACAGGAAGAAAACAACGAAGAAGAGGACGCCCTGACAGTCGAACCCAGGGGGGCTGCCCCCGCGCCGTAACCCCATGGGCGGGGCGCTTTGCGGAGGAACACATGGATGCTGCTGAAATTTTGACCGCCTGCGGGGCCATGCTCCAGGGCCATTTCCTGCTCTCCTCGGGGAATCACTCAAACCGGTACTTTCAGTGCGCCCGGCTCCTGCAATTCCCCCAGAGGGCCGCGGAGGTCCTTTCCGGCCCCTGCCGGGCCCTGGGGCTGGCAAAAAAAGAGGGCCTCCTGGATTTTGACCTTGCCGTGGGCCCCGCCATGGGGGGGATCATCGTGGCGTATGAGGCGGGCAGACAGTTGGGGATCCCCGCGCTTTTTACCGAGCGGGACGAGTCCGGGGCGATGTGCCTCAGACGGGGCTTTGAAATCCCCCGGGGCGCCCGGGTCATCATCACCGAAGACGTGATCACCACCGGAAAATCGACCCTGGAGACCGCCCGGGCGCTGGAAGCCGCCGGGGCGCGGGTGGCGGCGTCCCTCTGCGTGGTGGACCGCCGTCCCGGGGGCGACGGAAATCCCTTTCCCTGGGAAATCTTTTCCGCCCTCAGGCAGAGCGCCGTGTACTATGAACCGTCCCGCTGCCCCCTCTGCGCCGAGGGAAAGGTTCCCCTGGTCAAACCCGGCTCCCGTCCCTCTAAATAAGCTTATACCCCAGGGCGAGCTTGAACTGGTGGCCCATGTAGTGGCCCTCGGGCAGGAAGACGAACCGCGTCACGTCCGTGAATCCCTGGTCCTTGAATTCGGCGATGTTCGCTTCCCTGTCGCTGGCGACCTGGAAGTAGAAGAGCACCTCCCCCCGGAGAAAGAGTTTTTGCCCCAGGGAGTAGTCCGCCCCGCCCCCGGCTTTTACGCTGAGCCCCCAGAGCACGTCGTGGGAGAAGTCGCTGTATTCGTTGCCCGCCACGGACGACTTGAACCCCAGGCCGATTGCGGGGAACACGTTGAAACTCTTGCCGAAGGCGAAGGGATACTTCCCCAGAACATCCACAATCACGATGTGGTTGAGGTAATCCTGGTCGTCCTGGGCGGGGACAATGCTGCTGAGGTCCTGCCCGCCGGCCACGGGCTTTATCCTGACCTCGTAGGCCTTGCCGATCTGGGCAAGGTACACCGCGGAAACCTCCACATAGGTGAAATCCCCAAAGACGAAGCCCCCCACGTCGAAGGTCTGGGTCTTGTAGCCCAGGCCGATGGCCCCGAAGGCGGTGGCGGGATAGATGAAGCCGTTCATGTTCTCGGTTGAACTTTTTGACCAGGAGGGACCGAAAATCGCCCCGCCCCCGGCGCTTATTCCAAACTTCGGAGCCGCTTGAGCGGCGGAAACCGCCGCCGCGCACACCAAAGCCGCAAAAAATTTCTTCATTGTAAACCCCCAAAGGTATAAATTTTGATGAATTTATCAGCCCGGCGGCAGGCGTGTCAAGCCTTTTCAGGCTAAAAATTTAGAGCCCCTTTTATTGACAAAGTTTCGGGGATTTCCGATACTTTCCCCATGAAAACCATCCGGGGCATTTGTTTTGTTGTCACCCTATTGCTTGCAAATCCGGCCTTTGCGCAGCTCCTCGGCATCGGGGACGCCCTCACGGGCAAGAGGGACGTCTCGGTCATCAAGACAACCTGGTTCGACATCATCTATCCCGCCGAATCCGCGCCCGCCGCGGAAATTCTTGCCCAAAACGCCGACGCCCTCTACGAGAAGGCCGCGGCCCTCCTCAAAACCGAGCCCTCCTTCCATATACCCCTGGTGATCACCCGGTCTTCGGACAGCCTCAACGCCTACTATTCGCCCTATCCCTA
Source organism: Spirochaetaceae bacterium (assembly GCA_031272345.1). GTDB lineage: Bacteria > Spirochaetota > Spirochaetia > Treponematales > Treponemataceae > JAISTZ01. The sequence goes on from JAISTZ010000188.1 coordinate 2,889, forward strand.
CAAGCGCCTGGTGGTCTACGACACCGTGCCGGACTACAGCCTCTCGGTCCAGGGGGACTCCCTGCTCTCGGTGGTCTACCACGAGATCATCCACGCGGTCAGCCTGAACCTGAAGCACCCTGCCTGGCGGACGGTCTCGGACATTTTCGGGGACGTCTTCAACCCGGTGTATTTCAACGCCCCCTGGTCGTTCATAGAGGGAGTCACCGTGGGGAACGAGGCCCTCGCCGGGGACGGCAGACTCAACGACGGCTACAGCCTCCACATGGTGCGCCAGGCAAAAATCGAGGGAAAATTCCCCCGGTGGAACGACGCCACGGGCTTCCGGGACACCTTCCCCGGGGGGAACATCCCCTACCTGTTCGGCGGGGCCTTCACCGCCTGGCTGGAGGAACAGTACGGCATGGAAAAATACGCCGCCCTCTGGCGCACGGCGAACAATTCCCTGCCCATCAGGATGAATTTTTACAACACCTACGGGATTGAAATCGCCAAGGCCTGGGACCTCTTCAGGGACTCCCTCTGGGTCCCGGAGATCCCCCCCAGGCCGGAGGACGCCCCCGGCGCCGGGGTCAGGCGGATTTTCGGGGGGAACGGGGTCTACAGCCAGGTGAGCTACTCCAGCGCGGGAATCGCCTGGGTCGAGGGATACTCCGGGGCCGTGTATTTCCTTCCCCACGGGGGCGTCCCTGGGGGCAAGCCCAGGAAGCTGCTCTCCAAAATCAACCTGAGCCGGGCCTCCCTTTCGGCTGACGGGGCGTACATGGCCCTCTCCTGGAACACCGGGGCGGACCACAACGTGAACCGCGTCTCGGTCCTGGAGCGGAAGACCGGCAGGGTGGCCGATTCCGGCGTTGACTCCCTCCGGGACGGCACGGTGGTCACCATCGGCGGGGAGCGCTACCTCTGCGCCGTGCGGACGGCGGGGCAGACCGCGAGTCTCGTGTACTATCCCCTGAAAAAGGGGGGCCCCAGGGTTGGGGGTGAAGCTTTCCGCAGGGACTTTCCCCGCATGACGATTCCCTTTTCGCCGGTTGACGCCGGGAAGGGGCTCACGGCGTTCGTCCGCAAGGAGGGAACAGGATGGTCCATCGCCCTCCTGGATCCCCGCACACAGACCCTCTCGGTCTACGGCGCGCCCCTCCCCGGCATGATGCTCCGCTACCTGAACGCCCGGCCCGATGGAGAAAAGGTCACCCTGTATTTTTCCTGGACAGGGCCGGGGACCCTCCCCAGGGCGGGAACCCTGGAGATCGGCCCGGACGGAACCGGCGCGTGGACCCTTTCGGACCGGGATCTTTCCGGAGGGGTGTACGGCAACGCCCCCTACCGTTCCGGCGCGGGGGAGGTCCTGGTGTACGCGGCCCGGTTCTACGAGACCAGCGCCCTCTTCGCGGCAGCGGCGGCCCCGGACGGAGCAGCCCCCGGCGTCAACGCGCCGGAAGAGGCGTCCGTCTCCGGCGAGGCCGAATCCGCCGCCCCGCCCGCAAGCTCCCCCCCGGCAGTCCCCTATAACCCGGCGCGGTACTGGGGCCGGGGAGTCTTCCTGCCCCTGTCAACCATGACGGTCAGCGACGAATCCTTCGAGGCAAAGACGGCGCTCTTCCTGGGGGCAGCCTACCTCACCGGGGACCCCGGGGAGCTCGCCGGGGTCTCCGCCACCGCGGGGTACGACATCGTGTCCAATTCCTACGGCCTCGGCCTGGCCGCCGCCGGGGGGAGGGACCTCTTCTCCTTCGACACGTCGGGGTCCGTGCTGTTTTCGGACGCCGATTTCTCCCAGGCCCTGGTGACGAACACCTTCGCGTCGACCCTCCGCCCCGGGGGAAACACGGCCCTCACCTTTTCGGACAGAATCCGCTGGTTCTACGGGCGGCCCTACTCGGGTTCCATAACCGAGCAGAACGCGGACAGGTTCTGGGGCAAGGGCGGCGGCACGGACCCGTCCTTGCAGGGTGATTTTACCCACACGATCGAAAACACCTTCACCTTCGCCGTTTCCACCATCCGGAGCCGGGGGGCGGGGTACTTCAACCGGGGGGGCGCGGCTCTGGGGGCCTTCCTGCTTACCGATTACCGCACCGCCGGGCCGGGGGTGTACAACAACCTGGGCCTGACGGGGACCCTGCGATTCCCCCGGCTCATCCCGGTTGACAACCCCGTCGACGCCACGGTGAACCTGCCCCTCACCCTCACCGCCCTGGCGTTCCCCTCCAGGGACCGCTTCCTTGAGGGCCGGGTCTTCCTTGTGCCCTATTCCAGGGAAATCCAGCGGGGGGGCGGGGTGTTCTTTTTTCAGCGGGTCACCTTCACCGCCCTCTACACGGGGTATCTCCGCAACAGCAACGCCTCCGGGGACATCTTCCACCTGGCCGCCCTGGCCGGGGACATCCCCTCCATGCCCTACCGGGACAGCCTGACTCTGTCAACCTACGCCGACATGGGGTATAACGCGGGGGTGTTCACCAGCGTTCCCATCGAGCTTGGGAGCGACGTGACCGTGTACCCCTGCCGTGACGAGGGGGAGCTCCTCTTCCAGTTCACCCTGCACCTGAAGCTGCCCCTGTAACCGCCTTGACGGGCCGCGGGGATTCCGCTACCCTTTTTCCATGATTGATTTGCGAAGCGACACGGTGACTCAGCCGACTCCGGCCATGCGGGAAGCCATGGCACACGCGGCTGTGGGGGACGACGTTTACGGCGACGACCCCACGGTGAACGAACTCGAAGCTTTGGGCGCGGCAATGCTCAAAAAAGAAGCGGCCCTCTTCGTGCCGTCGGGCACCTTCGGGAACCAGCTCTCCCTGTTCACCTGGTGCCCCAGGGGCACGGAGGTGATTCTGGGGGAGGAGTGCCACATCATCCAACACGAGGCGGGGGCCCCCTCGGTGATCGCCGGTGTGCAGACCCGGTGCATATCCGCCCCCTACGGCTGCCTCGACCCGGCCCAGGTGCGGCATCGGATCCGCCGGGCCGAGCTCCACGAGCCCGCCACGAGCCTCATCTGCGTGGAAAACGCCCATTCCAGCGGCGCTGTGGTCCCCCTGGACAACATGAAGCGCATCCGGGCCGCCGCGGATGAGGCGGGCCTTCCGGTCCACCTGGACGGGGCGCGGATCTTCAACGCCGCCGTTGCCCTGGGCTGCCCCGCCTCCGAGATCGCCGCCTATGCGGATTCGGTCATGTTCTGCGTGTCCAAGGGACTGTGCGCGCCCGTGGGCTCCCTCGTCGCGGGGCCCGCGTCCTTCGTGGCCCGTGCCCGGCTCAAGCGGAAAATCATGGGCGGCGGCATGAGGCAGGCGGGAATCCTCGCGGCGGCGGGCATCATCGCCCTCAGGGACATGTCCGGCAGAGTCGGGGAGGACCACGTCCGGGCCCGGAAGCTCGCAACGGCCCTGGGGGAAATTCCCGGTGTGCGGGTTGACGCAAAGGGTCTGGACATCAACATGGTCTTCTTCACCCACCCCTCGGCACACGACCCGGCTGCAAGCTCCAGGGTGGTAAAAGCCTTCGCTGACGGGGGAATCATGGTGAGCGCCCCCTCCGGCGGGACCTACCGGTTCGTCACCCACTACTGGATCGGGGACGCCGAGGTGGACGCGGTCATCGCCTGCGCCCGGAAAATTTTCCCCTGTCAATAGTCCAGGAAAATTTTCCCCTTGACAAACCGCCCGGCATGATGTAAACTCCCTGGTGTCATAGTCAAGATGTATTATGATAACATATAATACAAGTTACATTTCTGGAGGAGTGTGATGAGCAAAAAACCAAAACAAGAGGTCATGGACGGAAACACCGCGGCGGCGTATATTTCCTATGCCTTTACCGAGGTGGCTTCAATTTACCCGATTACCCCGTCGTCCCCCATGGCGGAGATGATTGACGAGTGGTCCGCCGGGGGCAGGAAGAACATCTTCGGCGCGCCGGTCATCGTAAAGGAAATGCAGTCCGAGGGGGGCGCCGCGGGCGCGCTCCACGGGGCCTTGCAGGGGGGCGCACTGGCAAGCACCTACACCGCGTCCCAGGGGCTGCTGTTGATGATCCCCAACATCTACAAGATCGTGGGGGAGCTCCTTCCGGGGGTGTTCCACATCAGCGCCCGGTCCCTGGCATCCAACGCCCTGTCGATCTTCGGGGACCACCAGGACGTGATGGCCATCCGCCAGACGGGCATCTCCATGATAGCTTCGTCCAGTGTGCAGGAGTGCATCGACCTGGGGGCCGTGGCGCACCTGTCGGCCATAAAGTCCCGCATCGCCGTGGCCCACTTCTTTGACGGCTTCAGGACTTCCCACGAGTACCAAAAGGTTGACCTGATCGACTACGAAGACATCAAGAAGGCGGTCGATTGGAAGGCGATTCAGGCCTTCCGTGAACGGGCGCTGAACCCGGCGCACCCGGTGCTTCGGGGGACCACCCAGAACCCGGACACCTTCTTCCAAACAAGGGAATCCGTGAACCCCTTCTACACGAACCTGGCGGACCTGATTCAGAGCCAGATGGACGTGGTGAACAAGCTCACCGGCCGGGACTACAAACTCTTCAACTACTACGGCCCGGCGCGGCCGGAGAAGCTCATCATCGCCATGGGGTCGGCCTGTGAGGTCATAAAAGAGGCCCTGGACTACGCCAACGGCAAGCCCAAGGCAAAGACGGGATTGATTCAGGTGCGGCTCTTCAGGCCCTTTGCGGCGGACAAGCTGCTGGCATCCATCCCCAGGTCCGTGCAGACAATCACCGTGCTGGACCGCACCAAGGAGCCCGGCGCCGCCGGGGAGCCCCTCTACACGGAAGTGCGGAACGCCTTCTACGGCGCATCTTTTTCGCCGAAAATCATCGGCGGCAGGTACGGCCTGGCCTCCAAGGACTTCACCCCGGTGGACGTGTTCACGGTCATCGAGAACATGGCCGCAAAGAAACCCCGGGACGGCTTCACCGTGGGCATCACCGACGACGTAACCAACCTCTCCCTCACCCCCAGCGCGGACAAGACCGACACCGCCCCGGCGGGCACCACGGCCTGCAAGTTCTGGGGCTTCGGGTCCGACGGCACGGTCGGGGCGAACAAGTCGGCGGTCAAAATCATCGGTGACCACACGTCCATGTACACCCAGGCGTACTTCGTCTACGACGCAAAAAAATCCGGGGGCATCACCGTGTCCCACGTGCGGTTCGGAAAAACGCCGATCCGCTCGTCCTACCTGGTAACCAGCGCGGACTTCATCGCCTGTCACAACCAGACCTACGTCACCCTGTACGACCTGCTCGAGGGCATCAAGGAGGGGGGAATCTTCCTCCTCAGTTGCACCTGGAGCGCCGATGAGGTGCACAAGCACCTGCCCAAGAAAATGGTCAAGGAGCTCATCGACAAAAAGGTCAAATTTTACGTGATTAACGCGGTGGACATCGCCAAAAAAATCGGCCTGGGCGGACGAATCAACATGGTCATGCAGGCGGCCTTCTTCGCCCTCACCAAGATTCTGCCCCCCAGGGAAGCGGCCAAATACCTCAAGGAGGAGGTGGAGTCCAGCTACGGCAGGGCGGGGCAAAAGGTGGTGGACATGAACTGCCGGGCCATCGACCGGGGGTTCGATTCCATCGTCCAGGTGAACCTGAAGCCCTCCGCTGTCGCCGGGGCCCTGAGCGCGCCTCCCGCGGAAAAGAATCTGCCCAAATACGTGGTGAAGGTGCAGAAGGTGATCAATGCCCAGAAGGGCGATTTGTTGCCGGTGAGCGTGTTCAAGGACGTGGAAGACGGCAGCTTCCCCACGGGCACAACCAAATACGAAAAGCGCGGGGTCGCCCTGGAGGTGCCCCTGTGGGACGCGGAAAAGTGTATCCAGTGCAACCGCTGTTCCTTCGTGTGTCCCCACAGTGTACTGCGCCCCACCCTGCTCACCCCAGAGCAGCTTGAGGCCGCGCCCCCGTCCCTCACCCACAAAAAGGCCCAGGGCATCGAGGGCAGGGAATTCACCATGGGGTTCTCGGCCCTGGACTGCCAGGGCTGCGGCAACTGTGTGCAGATCTGTCCCGCCAGGGAAAAGGCCCTCACCATGGTGGAGCGGGAGCCCCGGGACGGGGATTTCGCCGCCAATTGGGCGTACATCGAGAAGCTCCCCAAGGACGTGCCGCAATCCGTGAACACCGGCTCCGTAAAGGGCAGCCAGTTCCTGCGGCCCTACTTCGAGTTCCCCTGTTCCTGCGCGGGCTGCGGGGAAACCCCCTACGCCAGGCTCATCACCCAGCTTTTCGGCAGCCGCATGATGATTTCCAACTCCGCGGGCTGCGCCACCGTGTGGGGGGGCAACACCCCGTCGGTCCCCTACACCAAGGACGACAAGGGCCGGGGCCCCGCCTGGGACTTCTCCCTCTTCGAGGACAACGCGGAATTCGGCTACGGCATGAGCGTGGGCGCCCGGACCGTGCGGAATCTGGCGGCGGAAAAACTCCGGGCCGCCCTTCCGTCCGTCACGGACGAAGCTCTCGCAAAGGCCGCCTCGGACTTCCTCGACCGGTTCAACACCTCCGAGGGCACCTGGGAGCGCGCTGACGCCCTGGAAGCGGCCCTGGCCCCCCACAAGGCGGACCGGGTCCTGGGGGAAATCTACCGGCTCAAGGATTACTTCGCCAAGCGGTCCTTCTGGGTGTTCGGGGGCGACGGCTGGGCCTACGACATCGGCTACGGCGGGCTCGACCACGTGCTGGCCTCCGGGGAGGACATCAACATCATGGTCTTCGACACGGAGGTCTATTCCAACACGGGGGGTCAGTCTTCCAAGGCCACCCCCGCGGGGGCGACCGCAAAGTTCGCCATGGCGGGCAAGCAGACCGCCAAGAAGGACCTGGGCCGTCTTGCCATGACCTACGGCTACGTGTACGTGGCGCAGATCGCCATGGGCGCAAGCATGGACCAGACCATCAAGGCGGTGATCGAGGCGGAGGCCTATCCCGGGCCGTCCCTCATCATCGGGTACGCCCCGTGCATCAACCACGGGATTACGAGCGGCATGGGAACCACCCAGCTTCAGGAGAAGAAGGCGGTGGAGTGCGGCTACTGGTCCCTCTGGCGGTACAACCCGGCCCTCAAGGCTGAGGGGAAGAATCCCTTCACCCTGGACTCGCCGGAGCCCACGGCGGACTTCCGGGAGTTCCTCATGAGCGAGGTGCGCTACTCGGCCCTGATGAAGTCGAACCCCGAGGCGGCCGGCCGGCTCTTCGAGAAAACCAAGAGCGACGCCCTGAACCGCATCGCCGTGTACAAGAACCTGCACGAAAAATCCTTCTAAAGGTTGACGTGGGCCGCCGGAAACGGCGGCCTGCGTTATCCCCGGAGGGCGGGCTTGGTTTTGCGCGCATTTCCCGCTACAATGAACCCCGGGACCCGCTATGGACGAAACACTTCCCGCCGGATTGGCCTACAGCCTGGATTCACTCAACGAGGGGCAGCGGAAAGCCGTCACCTTTGGGGGGCGGCATCTGCTCGTGCTTGCCGGGGCGGGGACGGGGAAGACCCGCACGATTGTTGCCAGGGCCGCGTACCTGATTGCCAACGGGGCTGACCCGGCGAAGATTCAAATCGTCACCTTTACCAAGCGGGCCGCGGCGGAAATCGTGTCCAGGGTGCGCTCGGAACTGCCCCGGAATCAGGCCCAGGCCCTCAGGGGCTCCACCTTTCATTCCTGGTGCAACCAGCTCCTCACCAAAAGCCCCAACCTCTTTGGGGTGAAGGACTTCTCGGTCATTGACGAGGACGACCAGCACGCGATCATGAAGATGGCCTGCGGCAGCAAGAGCCTCTCCTACGAGGGGGTGCGCATCAAGCCCCTGGAACTCCTGGAATACTACTCCTTTGCCCGGAACACCAGGCGGAACCTTTCGGGGATGATAAAAATCAAAGTCTTCAACGACGACGACAGCGAAGAAACCGCGGGCAAGGTGGAAGCCTTCCGCCTGCTGATGAAACCCATCTTCGAGACCTACGAGCAAAAAAAGAAGGAGCGCCGCTACCTTGACTACGACGACATGCTCCAAATCGTGGCCGCCAGACTCAAGGGTGACGAAGAAGCCAGGGACATCATCGGCGCCCAGTACGAGCACATCCTGGT
>JAISTZ010000194.1 GCA_031272345.1 Spirochaetaceae bacterium
TGGAGGAGGATGCCCCAGACCCAAATCAGGAGAATCCCCGTGAGGTAATTCGGCACGGAAAGCCCCAGGATGGTCAGGTTGCTCACCAGGGAATCGACCCAGGTGTTCTTGCGGTAGGCCGCAAGGATCCCCAGGGGACAGGCGATGAGGACCATGAGGGCGCAGGCGAGGAGGGCGATGGAGGAGGTGACTGCCAGCCGGTCCCCCAGGAGCCGGTACACGGGCATCCCGTACTGGAGGGATACGGCGGTCTGGGAGGTGAAGAGAGTCCGCACCCACAGGAGGTAGCGCTGGAAGATGTTCAGGTTGAGCCCCAGGGACATCCGCAGGGATTCAAGCTGCTCCGGGGACGCGCCGATTCCCCCGACGAGAACCGCCGGGTCTCCGGGCAGGAACGAAAAAATCGCCGCTATGATCAGCGATACGAGAATCAGGGTTACCAAAAAGCCCGCCGTATGGCGGGCGATGAATTTGACCATCCCATCAGTCAACCTTGAGGAGGGAGGCGTCGAACACGCTCAGGGGATACCCCTGGAAGCCGGTTATGTTCTTTTTGAACACCCTGGGCGCGAAGAGGTCGCAGATGAACACGCTGGCCGCGTCCCTTACGACGATCTCCTGCATCTTCTTGTACGCCCCGATCCGCTCGGCCTCGCTCACCGTGCGGAGGGTTGCGGCGTAGAGCCTGTCGAATTCGGCGTTGGAGTAGTTCATGAAGTTTTGGGGGTCCTTTGATTCGTAGCGGAAGAGGAAGCTCCTGGGCGACAGGGTGACTCCGTCGATCGAAATCACCGTGCCCTGGTACTTCCTGTCCGTGTAGACCTCCGAGAGCCAGGTGGGCCAGTCGACGAGTTTTATCGAGCCCTTTATGCCGATCTTTGCCAGTTGATTTATGATGACCTGGGCCGTGTCGATGTGGGGCTGGTACACCGAAGGCTGGGTGATTTCCAGGGTGAATCCCCCGGCATAGCCCGCCTCGGCCATAAGCGCCCGGGCCTTTTCCAGATTGACCGGGTAGGAGCCTTCGCAATCCTTATTGTAGGCGTAGGACAGGGCCGGAATCACCGGAGTAGCCGCCCGGACGGCCTGGCCGTTGTGGGCAAGGGCGATGATTTCGTCCACGTCGACGGCGTAGGAAATCGCCTGGCGCACCCTGGGGTCCCTGAGGGGGGCGTAGGCGTTGTTCAGGCAGAAGATCTGCACCATGTTTATCTTCTCGTAGATGATGGAGAACTGGGACTGGTCGAGCTGCTGCACACTGGTTGTGTCGATGGTGCCCGCGTTCAGGCTGCCCGCCTTGAGGTCCAGCATGACCGAGTTATAGTCCGCCTTGATTTTGAACACCAGCTTTTGAGCCCTGGGCAGGTCCGGCTGCCAGTAGGAGCCGAATTTTTCGAGGACCAGCTCGTACTGGGGGGTGAAGGACACGAACTTGAAGGGCCCCGTGCCGACGGGGGCCGTGTTCTGCCCCTCGTACCCCGCGGGGATGACGGCGTTGGTGAGGTAGTAGTAGAACTCCGGGTCGGCCTCGGAAAGGCGGATGATCACGGTGGAGGGGTCCGGCGTTTCGATTCCGGAAATCGACTGGAGGCCGTAGAGCTTCTTTTCCGCGGCCCGGTTCAGGGAATAGACCACATCGGCGGCGGTGACCCTGTTCCCGTTGTGGAAGTAGACCGAGTCCTTGAGCTTGATTGTCCACGTAAGGAAATCGGCGGAGGACGAATAGGATGCGGCCACCGCCGGGATGAGCCTCCCGTCAGGGGCGGGCTTGAAGAGCCCCTCGAACAGGTTGAACAGGATGAACCGGGAATCCGCGCTCGTCGCCTCGTAGGGGTCCAGGTGGTCCGGCTGAGTTGGAATCCCGTAGGTGATGGCGGAAGACTCCGCGGGCACGGCGCCCCGGTCCTTGCTCCCCCCCGCGAACAGCGCCGCCGCAACGCCCAAAGCGATGACAACGGTAATAAGGGTGATCTTTTTTGTCATGCCGTTACCTCCAATATGGAAATTTTATGAGGGGGAATCTATCACAGGGGAAAGAACATTGCAAGGGGTTTCTTGAAAAAAAACGCCCTCCCCTTCCCTTGCAATCCCTTCATTTTTGCGCTATACCGTCACCAGGAGGCAAACTATGACAGCGGGAATCATCGGCGCCACGGGCTATGTGGGAATCGAGCTTTTCAGGCTCCTGCTCAACCATCCGGGGGTCGAAAAAATCGGCCTAAGCTCCGTCAGCTTCGAGGGCAAAAACATCGAAGACATATACCCCAACCTGTTCACCCTGAGCGGCAAAAAGACCGGGGGAGTCCTTTCCTCCGGGGACGACATCGCCGCCTCCTCGGACATCCTCTTCACCGCCCTGCCCAACGGCCTCTGCGAGGAATGGGCCGCAAAGTGCGTTGGGGCGGGCAAAAGGATGATCGACCTGTCCGCGGACTTCCGCTTCGGGGACGACGAAGGCACCTACAAAAAATATTACAAGACCGAATGGAAACACCCGGCCCTGCACGGGGAAGCCGTGTACGGCCTCCCGGAGCTGTACCGCGCGGAAATCGCTCGGGCAAGGATTGTGGGGAATCCCGGGTGCTACGTGACGAGCGCCACCCTGGCCCTGCTGCCGGCCCTGCAATCGGGGTGCGTCAGGGCGGATTCCATCATCGTGGACGGCAAGAGCGGCGTGTCCGGGGCGGGCAGGAAGGCCGAGATGGCCTACCAGTTCACCGAGTGCGGGGAGAGCCTTGCGGCCTATTCCGTGGGAACCCACAGGCACGAGCCGGAGATCCTGCGGAACGTCCGGGGGGCCCTGGAGAAATTTTCCGCCTCCGGGGGCGATTCCGGGCGGGGAAAGGCGCGGGTCCTCTTCATCCCCCACCTGGTCCCCATGAGCCGGGGGGTCTTCACCACGGTGTACGCGCCCCTCTCAGCCGAATTCGCCGGGAAAGAAGGGGCCGCGGAGAAGATCCACGGCCTCTACGAAAACTTTTACCGGGACGAGCCCTTCGTGCGGGTCCTGCCTCCGGGAAAGATCCCCGCCACCAGGAACGTGCGGTTTTCCAACTACTGCGACATAAACACCTTCGCCGCCCAGGACACCCTGGTGGTCACCTCCTGCCTGGACAACATGGTCAAGGGCGCGGCGGGTCAGGCGGTGCAGTGCATGAACATCATGGCGGGCCTTGAGGAAGACGCGGGCCTCACGGCGCTTCCCCCGGCGTTCTAGGGGGGCTGATGTTCGAGACTCTGGCTGCTTTGGGGGAAAAATACTCCCCCCTCTTCCACGGGATAAACCTGGTGAGCGTCCTGGTCCGTTCCGTCCTGGCTTCGGTTCTGGGGGGACTCATCGGGTTCGAGCGGGGCAAAAAAAACAGGCCCGCCGGATTCCGCACCTACATGCTCGTGTGCTTCGGGTCCGCCGTGGTCATGATGACGAACCAGTACGTGTACCAGGTGCACGCACTCACGGACCCAACCCGCCTCGGCGCCCAGGTGATCAGCGGCATCGGCTTTCTGGGGGCCGGATCCATCATCGTCACCGGGCACAGCCAGGTGAAGGGCCTCACCACCGCGGCGGGGCTGTGGGCCGCGGCCTGCATCGGCCTGGCGGTGGGCGTGGGGTTTTATTCCATGGCAATTATCGGCGGCATTATGATTTACATCATCATGGCGGGGATGGGGCGCATAGACACCCAGATACGGGAAACCTCCCGCCTGGTGGTGGTCTACCTGGAATTGGGCAAGAATCACGCCTTCAGCGATTTTCTTACCTTCGCCAGGGAAAATGACCTGGAAATTTCGGACGTGCAGATAGAGGAAAACAAACTCCTCAAAAACGACGCCATCTGCGCCACCATGGTGGTAAAAACCCTCGCCAGGCACACCAGAACCCAGATGCTCGACATCATCAGGAAGGCCGAGGGTCTGAACTTTGTTGAAGAAATTTAGGCCGCCGATGGGGCCGACGAATCCTCGGCGCTTTTATGGGCCCCCGGCTCTAACTCTTTATGCCGAACCGCTTGTTGAAGCGCTCGATACGGCCCGCGGTGTCCACGAGCTTCTGCTTGCCCGTGTAGAAGGGGTGGCAGGCGGAGCAAATTTCCACGTGGATGTCCTTGGCGGTGGAATAGGTCTCTATGACATTCCCGCAGGCGCAGGTGATCGTTGCGGGCTGGTAGTTGGGGTGAATTCCCTTTTTCATTGTAATCCTCCAAAAATAGCGTTCCCCCGGGGTTAGCCTTCCAGGGTGTTCATGGAACGCAGGAACGCCTCATTATCCTTTGATTTTTTCATCCTGTCAATAAGGAGCTCGATGATTTCCGCGTCGTCCATGGGGTTAATCACCTTGCGGAGCACCCATATTTTCTGCAAGACCTCCTCCGCCAGGAGGAGCTCCTCCTTCCTGGTGCCGGACTTCTTGATGTTGATCGCCGGGAAGAGCCGCCTGTCCGCGAGTTTGCGGTCCAGGTTGATTTCCATGTTGCCCGTGCCCTTGAATTCCTCAAAAATGACCTCGTCCATGCGGCTGCCCGTTTCTATGAGGGCGGTGGAGATGATCGTGAGGCTCCCCCCCTCCTCCACGTTCCGGGCGGCCCCGAAGAACCGCTTGGGCTTGTGCAGGGCGTTTGAATCGACCCCCCCGGAGAGCACCTTGCCCGAGGTGGGGACCGTCTGGTTGTAGGCCCGGGCGAGCCGGGTGATGGAATCCAGGAAAATCACCACGTCCCGCTTGTGTTCCACCAGGCGCTTGGCCTTTTCCAGGACCATCTCCGCCACCTGCACGTGCCTGGTGGCCTGCTCGTCGAAGGTTGACGAGATGACCTCCGCCTTGATGGACCGCTCCATGTCCGTCACCTCCTCGGGGCGCTCGTCGATGAGGAGCACGATGAGGTAGACCTCCGGGTGGTTCGTGGTGATGGCGTTGGCGATCTTCTGCATGAGAATCGTCTTTCCGGCCTTGGGGGGTGACACGATCAGCGCCCGCTGACCCTTGCCGATGGGACAGAAGAGATTCATGATTCTGGTTGACATCTCCGCGGGCTCGAACTCCAGGTTGAGCCGCACGTCCGGGTAGAGGGGGGTGAGGTTCTCGAAGGGGATGCGGGTCTGGGCCACCCTGGTTTCGTCAAAATTGACGGTTTCGATCCGCAGCAGGGCGAAGAACCGCTCCCCCTCCTGGGGGGACCGGTTCTGCCCGTAGATCGTGTGCCCGGGCTGGAGGTTGAACAGCCGTATCTGGCTGGGGGAGATGTAGATGTCGTCCGGCCCGGGGAGGTAGCTGTTCTGGGGCGACCGGAGGAACCCGTAGCCGTCGGGGAGAATCTCCAGGGACCCGGAGGCAAAGATGATGCCCCCGTGCTCGGTGTGGGCCTTGAGGATGACGAAGATGAGCTCCTGCTTCTTCATGGGCGCGAGGTCGTCCGGGGGGATGCCGTATTGGGTCCCCAGGTCCCGCAGGCCGTGCATACCCATGGCGGTGAGGTCGTTGATGGAGAGCCGGGGTTTTTCGCCCCCGTTTTGGTACTCCGGCTCCTCCGCCCCCTGGACGTAGGAATCCGGGGGCCGCTGGCTCTCCCCGGCCTGATACTCCGGGGACTCGTTCTGCCGGGGAAAATCATCCCGCCGGAACCGCTCCCTGCCGCCGAAGGAAGGCTTCCGCTTGACCCTGGGCCTTACCACGACCCGCTCCCTGGGGGCATAGTTCCGCTCCGGCTGCTGTTCCTGTTCGGAAAGATCCGGGGCGGCCGCGGGAAAGCCCCCCTCAGGGGACTGCCGGCCTTCCGGGGAATCTGAAACGTCACGGTCTTCGCGGGAATCCATCGGCAGGGATTGTTCCACGGCCGTGTCAACATAACGCCGTCTTTGATACATTAAGGTTTCTCCATGTGTTGTGATTCACTAACGACTGCCATAAAAGCTTTGAATTTTCTGTAGTATCCATTAGCTTACCATTAAAAAAAAAGATTGTCAAGCTTTTTGTTTTTTTCTTTACTTTTTTTTCTCCCCCTCCGTGGGGGCCTCCGGCAACTCCGCCGCCTCCGGGGACTCCGCCAGGAGGGCCTTGTATTCGGAGGCGGTTATGGCGAAGATGTCCGGGGTCTTTTCGTCCACCTCCAGCATGGTGACCCGCCCCATGAAGTCGACCCCGTCCTCTATCCGCAGGCGCCTGGTGGTGACGTTCCCGGTGATCCGGCTGTTGCTCTTCATCTCCACCCTGGAGGGGGCGATGATGTCCCCTTCCACCTTGCCGGAGATGACCACCCTGTCCGCGGTAATCGAATCGACCTTGCAGGTCGATTTTTCGTCGATTTCCAGATTCCCCGTGGCGTTGATGGCGCCCGAGAACTTCCCCATGATGATGAGGTTGTCGGTGAATGTGAGTTCACCCTCGAATTCGGTCTCCGGGCCGAACCGGGTGATGTTCCTGCCGTCCCCGGCTATGAGGTTTTTTGCCATAGTTTTTTTCCTCGCTTTAATAGACCCCCCAGGAGCAGCGCCGCCGCCCCCGCCGCTTCCAGGACTCCCGCCCAGTCGCCCCAGCGGGTGTACAGGGTCCGCCTGGGATTCTCCTGCACGGGAATCCTCCCGGTGAGGTACGTCTCCGTGAAGGGTTCCGCCCTGGCGGTGATCCTGCCGTTAGGGTCGATGATGACCGTCTCCCCGGAGGCCGTCGACCGGGCCGAGGGAACACGGTTTTCCACGGACCGGAACAGGGCCATGGACAGGTGCTGGTTCTGGCAGGCCGGACTCTTTGCCCAGGCGTCGTTGGACATGTTGACGATTGCCTGGGCGCCGTTACGCACGAAGAGCCTGGGGATGTAGCCGAAGGTGTCCTCGAAGCAAATCGGCACGCCGAAGCGCAGGCCCGCCGCCGAAAAGACCACCGGGTCCTTTCCGGGCTCCCACAGGTGGGTGTCGCTGCCGAGGAGTATCCTGTAGATGCCCGGAAATTGTTTGTCGTAGGGGAAATATTCCGTGATGGGAACCAGGTGCATCTTTCGGTATACCACCGGCTCCGGGGGAATCACGTTTTTTCCCGGCACAAAGAGCAGGGCCCCGTTGTAGTCCTGGAGGCCGAACTCGTTGTTGTGGTCGTAGGCTTCTTCCCCGTGGTCGTTCCCGATGAGGAAGGGGACCGGGGCGGAATCGATGTATTCCAGCAGCCGCCGGACCAGCTCGAACCGGTCCCGGTCGGTCCGCCTGCGGTAGTGGTTGACGATCCGGGGCACGAAGGCCGTTTCCGGCCACACCACCAGATCGATGTCCGGCTCCTTTTCCAGGGCCTCCGAGGAAAGCCCCAGGAGCACCCGCAGGTTCCTCCGCATGGCCCCGGTTCCGCCCAGCCAGGGGTCCACGTTGGACTGCACCAGGGCCACCTTGACGGTGGGAGCCCGGGAATAGTCCACGGGGGCAAGGAACCCGTACACCAGGACAGCGGCAAAGCAGGCGGCCCAGATGCAGCCGCTCCTCCGGTGGGCCAGGACGCCCTTTTTTAGGCCCCCCAGGGGCCGCGCCCCCGTTCCCCACAGGCCGTCCCCGATGACCGCGGAGACCCAGGCCGAGGCGAACACCACCAGGGCGTTCACCCCCCAGACCCCGGCGATGTCCGCGATCTGTATGACCGGCGTGAGCCGCCACTGGGTGTAGGCGGTGATTCCGTAGTGGAACCCCCCGTAGCCCAGGGTCTTGAGGTACTCGTACCCCAGCCACAGGACCCACTGGGCGAGCCAGCCCCGTGCGGGGAACAGGGTCCAGCAGAGCTTGAGCAGGGGGAACACCAGAAGGAGCGCCGCCCCCAGGCCGAAGAGCCCCGCAAAAAAGATGATTTTTTCTTCCAGAAACTCCTGGAACCAGAACCCGTAGAGCCAGTAGGCGGCGATTCCATAGACCAGCCCCGCTGGGGCGATGAATTTCCACGGAATCCTGCGGGCCCCCAGGAACACCGGCGCGTATGCGATGTATGCGAGAACCGGAATTCCCCTGGGGGTGAACACATTGGGATGGGCGAGGCCGAAAAGCCCCGCGGCGCAAAGGATGAGCGCCCCGTAACCTCCTGTATGTACAAAAACCCGTAGTACGGAAGTCTTCCGGCCCGGAGCGCCATCGTTCACTTCTTGATTTTTCCTTCAGGGACAGGCAAATCCCATAGCGCCTTTTTAAGATACTGCCCTGACCTGAAAGCCACGACGTGGTGGGGCGCGACGGAAAGCTGTTCCCCGGTTTTGGGATTCCGGGCTTTTTTTCTTCCCTGCCTGACCCGGGGTTCAAAGGTGCCGAAACCGCGCAGCTCGATGACCGAACCGTTTTTCAGGGATTCCCGAACTTCCTCAAGAAGAGCATCAATGACCGATTGAATTTCTCTTTTTTCGTAGAGCGTTTTAAGATAAACAGCTTCTACGAGGTCGAATTTAGTAACTTTCTCTGCCATGAACACCTCAAAAAATAAAAGTGAAGGTTGACGCCCCTGGTGGGCCCAAAGTAATGAGCAACAGCACACTCCTCTGCCTTTTGCTTACACCGAAACCGTTTCAAACGACGTATGATAGAGTTTCATTGCGCGGGATTTCTTCCGCCCTGCCGCGTTCTTTGATATGATACCCTTCCCGCAGGCAGTATCGAGTGTTTTTTGCAGAACCCTCAGGGCCTCCAAAGCCCCCGCCGGGTCCTTTGCCTGGACAGCCGCACCGTATTTTTTTGCGTATGTGCGGGCGGCGCTCTTTACCGCCTTGTTCCGCAACCTGCGGACCTCACTCTGTCTGTGACGCTTTGCCGCGGACGATTGTTTTACTGCCAAGGTTACCTCCATTCAAGTAAGATAGATACCTCATTCTACCGGATTGAATAAAATGAGTCAAGGGGAAAAACCATGGAAAAGGACGAAAAAAGCATTTTTGTCCAAAATCCCGTCCCTACCGCCCCAGGAGCGCCTTTATTGCCCCCAGGAGCTCCCCGTACTCGGTGAAGGCGGGAATCCGGGGGTGGTCCCGGATGAGTTTGAGGGGCGCCCGGAAGAGGAACCCCGCGTCCGCCTCCTGAATCATCCCCAGGTCGTTGAAGGAATCCCCCGCGGCGATGGTCCTGAAGCCCAGGGACTTGAAGGCCCTGACCGCCTCCAGCTTGCCGTTTTTCTGGCGGAGCCGGTAGCCCGTAATCATGCCCTCCGGGGACACAACCAGCTCGTTGCAGAACAGGGCGGGCATCCCCAGTTTTTTCATCAGCGGGAGGGCGAACTGGGAGAATGTGTCCGAAAGGATCACCACCTGGCAGAGCTCCCGCAGCTCATCGAGGAATTTTTTGGCCCCCCCCAGGGGCTCTATCTTTGCGATCGTGTCCTGCACGGCTTGCAAGCCCAGGGACCGCTCCCGCAGGATGTTCAGCCTGCCCTTCATGAGCACGTCGTAGTCGCTGATGTCCCTGGTGGTGAGCCTGAGTTCCGGGATGCCGGTTTCTTCGGCAAAGGCAATCCATATTTCAGGCGTAAGAACGCCCTCTAGGTCAAGGCACGTGATATACATCGTTGGGTCTCCTTATAGAAGGAATTGGGTCGTATGTTCCATGGTAGTACCCCAAAACAGGCGGAGTGTCAAGGGGGATTCCTCCGGGAAGGGGTGACGCCGGTCAGGTCCGAAAAGCGGGCCCCCGTCAAACCCGCCAAATCCGCCGGCGCGAGGACAACCTGCACGCCCCGCTGGCCCGCGCTCACGCCGATGGAGTCGAAAAGCTCCGCAGTCCCGTCGATGAACAGGGGGAACTGTTTTTTCATGCCCAGGGGGGAACAGCCGCCCCTGAGGTAGCCCGTAAGGGGGAGGAGCTCCCGTACCGGGATGAGGCGGGCGCTCTTTTCCCCAAAGGCCCTGGCGGCTTTTTTGAGGTCAACCTCGGCGGCGGCGGGGATGCAGCAGACAAAGTGCGCCCCTGAATCACCCCGCAAAACCAGGGTCTTAAACACCCGCTCCAGGGGGATGTCCAGGAACCGGGCCGCGTGGACGGCCGACAGGTCCCCTTCGTCAACGGGGTATTCCTTTACGGTGAAGGAAATCCCCGCGCTTTGGAGGAGACGGATAACATTGGTTTTGCAGGGACCTGTCTTTTTCATTGCGCTCCCGGTCAAGGGAGTATAGCCCGGACGCCGAAGGGTGTCCAGGGGCTTGCGGCGGCGGGTTTTCTCCGTATAATAGACTCCATGCCGGCGCTTCCGATACGGGCCGAATACATCCGCAACGTCCTCCGCTATGTGGACAGGTTCCAGAACGCCGCCGCCGTGGTCTGCATCGACGACAGAATCATCGCTTCCCCCTTCTTTTCGTCCCTGGCCTCGGACATCTGCCTCATGCGCCAGGCGGGAATCCGGGTGATCATCGTGCCGGGGGCCCGGAAGCGGATTGACGACGTGCTGGAACACGACCGCGTCCCCTGGCGCATGGAGGGGGGGCGGCGGGTCACCGGGGACGACGCCATGCCCCTGATCAAGATGGCCGCCTTCGACGTGTCCAACATCGTGATGACCGCCCTTGCCGGGGAAAAACGCGGGGCCGTCATCGGCAACTGGGTCCGCGCCCGAAGGCGGGGAGTCATCAACGGGGTCGATTTTGGAAGCGCCGGGGCCGTCGACAGGATCGACATCCCCGCGGTGCGTTCCGTCATCGAAAGCGGCTTCATCCCGATCTTCCCCTGCATCGGCTGGAGCGCCTCCGGGCGGCCCTTCAACCTGTCGTCCCTGGAGCTCGCCGGAGAAATCGCCGCCCTCTTCCCCGCGGACAAGCTCTTCCTCATCGCCCCGGGGGCCTGCTACCGCGCCGGGGATTTTTCCCTGCCCGAAGGCTCCGGCCTCACCGCCCACATCGCCGACCTGCCCCTGGAGGAGGCCCGGAGGATCCTCGAGCTGAACGCCCCCGCCCAGGGGACGGAAAAGGCGGAGCTCCTCAGCCTGCTCTCCTGCGCGGCGGGGGCCTGCGAAAGGGGGGTGGAGCGGACCCACATCCTGGACGGCAACACCGACGGGGTCCTCCTCTGCGAGGTCTTCTCCGAGTTCGGTTCGGGCACCATGGTCTACCGGAGCGGCTACGGGGGCATCCGGGACATGACCCTGGACGACATCCCCGCGGTGCTGGCGGTCATGCGGCCCTTCATCGAGGGGGGAATCCTCCTCCCCCGCACGGGGGAACAGCTCGCCCAGTCCTACCGGGACTACATCGTCTTCGAGCTCGACGGGGGGGTGCGGGCCTGTGCGGCCCTCCACATGTACGATGACGGCCAGGGTGAGATCGCCGCTGTCGCCGTGAACGAGGGCTACTCCCGCATGGGCACGGGCCCCAGGATGATCAAATTCCTCATAGACCGGGCCAGGGGGCTGGGGGCGGAGGCGGTCTTCGTGCTCACCACCCAGACCGCGGACTGGTTCGAGCAGCTCGGCTTTGTGAGCGCCCCCCTGGACAGTCTGCCCCCAAAACGCAGGGGCCTGTGGAATCCCGCCAGGGGGAGCAAGATTTTCCGCCTCCCCCTGGGGTCACGCAAAACTTGATCGTCCCCATCCTCCCCCTGGAGTAGGCCCCCGGGCTATGTGTCCGGCAGAATCACCTTTTGGAGCTTCCAGATGTCCCGCACGTATTCTTCTATTGTTCTGTCCGAGGAAAATTTGCCGCTGTTGGCGATGTTGATGAGGGCCTTCCGGGACCAGAGCCGCTTGTCCGAATATTCCCCGTCGATCTTCTTCTGGGCGGCCGCGTAGGAATCGAAATCCGCCAGCACGTAGTACACGTCGGGCCTGCGCCCCTCGGTGCCGTACACGAGGGAATCGTAGATTTCCCGGAAGAGCTGCGTGTCCGGGTCGTAGGTGCCGTCCACAAGCTGCTCCAGAGTCTTGGCGAGGCGGGGGTTGTCGTTGATGTAGGACTGGGGGGAGTAACTCTGGGCGGTTTCTATGGCCTGAATTTCCCCGTCCGTAAGGCCGAAGATGAAGGCGTTTTCCTTGCCCGCCTCCTGCACGATTTCGATGTTCGCCCCGTCGAGGGTGCCCAGGGTGAGGGCCCCGTTCATCATGAACTTCATGTTGCTCGTGCCGGAAGCTTCCTTTCCGGCGGTGGAGATCTGCTCGGACACGTCCGCCGCGGGGATTATCTTTTCCGCCGCGCTCACCCGGTAGTTCTCCACGAAGACCACCCGGAGCCTGCCCCGGACCCTGCGGTCGTTGTTGATCCGCTCGGCCACGGTGTTGATCAGCTTGACGATGAGCTTGGCCCTGCGGTACCCCGAGGCGGCCTTGGCCCCGAAGATGAAGGTCCTGGCCTGCCTGATCGACTCCGGGTCCTCCAGAAGCTGGTCGTAGAGGTACATGATGTGGAGCACGTTGAGGAGCTGCCGCTTGTATTCGTGGAGGCGTTTTACCTGCACGTCGAAGATCGATTCCGTGTCGAGGAATTCGTTCTGGGTTTCCTTGAGGTAGCCCGCCAGGCGCCGCTTGTTCTGCTGTTTGATTGCCGCCAGCTCGTCCAGACTCTCCTGGTCGTCGATGTATTTTTCCAGTTCCTTGATTTTGGACAGGTCCGTCTCCCAGCCGTGGCCGATCCGGGCGGTGATGAATTGCGCCAGGGCCGGATTGCAGGACAAGATCCACCTGCGCTGGGTGACGCCGTTGGTCTTGTTGTTGAATTTTTCCGGGTAGAAGTCCGCCCAGTCCTTGAGCTCCTGGGTCTTGAGGATGTGGGTGTGCAGTTCCGCCACGCCGTTCACGCTGAAGGAGCCGTGAATCGCCAGGCGGGCCATGTTCACCATGCCCCCGGAGATGATCGACATGCGGTTCTGAATCTCGTAGTTGGCGGGGAATTTCTCCCGGACCGTTATCATGAGACGGCGGTTTATCTCTTCCACGATTTGATAGATCCTGGGGAGAAGCTCCCGGAAAATGTCGATGGGCCATTTTTCCAGGGCCTCGGCGAGAATCGTGTGGTTCGTGTAGGCGAAGACCCTGGTGACGATGCCCCAGGCCGCGTCCCATTCGACCCCGTACACGTCCATGAGGAGCCGCATCAACTCCGGAATCGCGACCACCGGGTGGGTGTCGTTCAGTTGAATCACGTGCAGGTCCGCGAAGGCGGAAAAATCCTTGCCCTTGAGACCCACGTGGTGGCGCACCAGGTCCTGGAGGCTGGCGGAGGTGAAGAAATACTGCTGTTTGAGCCTGAGGGCCTTCCCGGAGGGGCCCGAATCATTCGGGTAGAGGACCCGGGAGATGTTTTCCGCGGAGATTTGTTTTTCGACCGCCCTGGCGTAATTCATCTCGTTGAACCATTGCAGGTCGAAGCCGTCCGGGGAGGAGGCCTCCCAGAGCCGGAGGGTGTCCACGGTCCTGGTGCCGTAGCCGATGATGGGCATGTCGTAGGGGGTGGCGGTGACCACCTCCGCGCCGTCCAGGGAGAAGATCGTCCTGCCCCCGGGGCCGGGTCTGGACGTTACGGTGCCCCCGAACCGCACGGTGACCGCCAGGTCGCTCCGCTTGATTTCCCAGGGGTCCCGGTGCTGGAGCCACTTGTCCGGGTATTCAACCTGGAAGCCGTTTTCTATGCGCTGCTCGAACATGCCGTACTTGTAGCGGATGCCGTAGCCCCTGGCGGGGTAGTTGTGGGTGGCAAGGGAATCGAGGAAACAGGCCGCAAGCCGCCCAAGGCCGCCGTTCCCCAGGCCCGCGTCGGGCTCCAAATCCTCGATCACATTGTAGTCGAGGTTCATTTCCTTGAGGACATCCTTGACCCCGTCTTCCATCATGGCGTTGATGATGTTGTTTGACAGGGCCCGTCCCATGAGGAACTCCGCCGAGAGGTAGTAGACCTGGCGGACCGATTTTTTGTCGGTCTCCCGGCGGTATTCGATCCACCGGGCCATGATGCGTTCCACCACGGAGGCCGCCACCGCGTCGAAGAGGTCGTGCCTGGTGGCCTGGGATATATCTTTGCCGTACTGCCATTTTAGCCGTGCCGCAAGATTCTCTTTAAACAAATCAGCGCTGAATTCCATCGGTTGTCTCCATTTCCGGCCGGGGCCGGGGCATTTTTGCCAGTATAAAATCTTGAGGAAAAGCCGTCAAGCCCGGCGCCAGGCGCCATTTCCCTTGACACAATCTTTTTTTTGTGCTAGACTTATCCAGTCCGGCGGCTTGGCCGATATAGTAGTGAGAGAGAAGGATTGGTGTGATGGATGAACGGAACGACAAAAAAATATCCCCCCACACACACAGCAGCCTAACCAGCCGGGGGCGGTTCTGCCTGGCGGCCCTTTTCCTGTTCATCGTTGCGGTCTCCGTTGGGGGGTGCGACGGGCCCCACACCCTGCGGGAGTACCTTGAAGCCCGGAGCAGGCGCAGGAAGGAGGATACGCCCTCCGGCCTGGTGACGGCAACCCCTGCGGCGGCCGAAACCACGCGCATCATAACGGGCACGGCCCCGGCGGTCACCTTCATCCTGACCAATAACCCGCCTTTTAAGGGCGGCACGGTCTGGCGGGTCTACGCCGCCGCGGAGGGGAACGCCCCGGCTCCGGGGATCAGCGTCGCGGTTTCCGGTTCAACCCTCACCCTCTCCCACCCATCGTCCGTCCCCCTGGGGACCTATTACGTCTCCGCAACCGAACCGGGCAGGGGCGAAAGCGCCAGGGCGGCCCTCTGTGTTGCCGGGGAGTCTCCCGTCATCTACCACCTGAACGGGGGGACTCTGCCGGGGTATGCGGACAGCGAAACCATAAACGCAACCTACCTATCGGACGGCAAGGCCGTCCCCCTTCCCGTGCCGGTCCTTGAGGGGTGTTCCTTCACCGGCTGGTATGGGAACGAAGAGCTTTCCGGGGAATCCCTCCGGGAGCTCCCTGCGGGCAGCATGGGCTTCAGGGCGTTCTGGGCGGGATGGGTCGGCGGCATCGATGTGTCCTACCCCGCTTCAGGCCGCTGGTGGGCCTACGAAGACGGCGTGATCACCATACAGGACGGCGCGAATGTGATCCTCACCGGCGGCCCGGCGGCGAACAGCGTTGTGCTGGCCCCCGGCGTTACGGCGAGGCTGATCCTTGTCGACATGGCCCTCGGAACTCCGGATACCGGTTATGAGTGTGCGACGTTTAAAAGCATCGACGCCTCCCAGGCGGCAAAGGTGACGGTGCTCCTTGAAGGGACAAGCTCCTCCGGCGGCAGCAGCAACAACGGCTGGGCCAGCGCCCTCATAGCCGCGCCGGTGACGGTCATCGACAGCGCCTCAAGCGCCAACGCCGGCATGGGCTCGAGCAGCCGCAGCACCGAGGGGACCTTCCTTGCGCGGGGAAGCGGATACCCGTATTATGACGGCCTTCATGACCCGTCTATCCAGGGCAGCGTCACCGTCCTGGGGGGGGTGCTCATCGCGCGGAATGACGACTATTACGGTAACACCGATGTCACCGGGACCCTCACCGCCATGGGGGGCGTGGTCATCTGCCCGCACAGTATCAACACCCTCG